>NZ_JBVHLU010000073.1:0-58032 GCF_055558835.1 Embleya sp. NPDC025285 | reverse complement strand
CATCGATCGGACCACCTACAAGGCCACCATCGGCATCAACGTGCTCATGACCGACCCTTGACACCACCCACCCCGCCCTAACTGAACGGCGTTGCCTCTAGTCCGGCGGGAACACCGTCTTCCCCGAGCCGACCTCGATGATCGAGATCGCCTCGACCGGGCAGCTCTCGGCCGCCTCCAGGATCGCGTCCGAGGCGTCCATCTCCTCGGCCCGGGGATGCGATTGCCGGCCCGCGTCCAGCTTGAAGTCGGCCGGGGCGCTGCCGATGCACATGCCCGAACCGATACAGACGCTTCTGTCGACCTCGACGCGCCAGCGATCACCCATCAGAACACCTCTTCTTCGCTCGGCCCGGCAGGGCCTGGAACCGCCGGCCCGCCCCGCGCGGAGGCGGGCCGGCGGCGACGGTCAGATCTGCGCGTCGTAGCCCGCGGGCAACGCGATCGACTTGGCCTCGGTGTACGCGCCCAGGCCCTCGATGCCGAACTCCCGGCCGATGCCCGAGTTCTTGAAGCCGCCGAACGGGCCGAAGAAGTCCAGGCCGAACGTGTTCACCGAGTAGGTGCCGGTGCGGATCCGGCGGGCGACGTCGATGCCCTTCTCGATGTCGGTGGTCCACACGCTGCCGGACAGTCCGAAGTCCGAGTCGTTGGCCAGCGCGATCGCCTGCTCCTCGTCGTCGTAGGGGATCAGCGCGACGACCGGGCCGAAGATCTCCTCCTGCGCGATCCGCATCGAGTTGTCCACGTCGCCGAACAGGGTGGGCTCGACGTACCAGCCCTTCTCCAGCGCCTCGGGACGGCCGCCGCCGGCGAGCAGCTTGGCGCCCTCCTCCTGGCCGATCCGGATGTAGTCGAACGAGCGCTGCTGCTGGCGCTTGGCCACCAGCGGGCCGACCTGGGTGTCGGCAGCCATCGGGTCGCCGACCTTGAGCTCGCCGACCCACGCGGTGAAGCGCTCGGCGATCTCGTCGTAGCGGGCGCGCGGCGCCAGGATGCGGGTCTGCGCGACGCACGCCTGGCCGTTGTTCATGTACGAGTTGGGCAGCAGCGTCGTGGCGGTGTGCTCCAGGTCGGCGTCGGGCAGGATGATCGCCGCCGACTTGCCGCCGAGTTCCAGGGTGACCCGGGTGAGGTTGCGCGCGGCGACCTCCATGATGCGCTTGCCCGCGCCGACCGAGCCGGTGAACGCGACCTTGTCGATGCCGGGGTGGGCGACCAGGTACTCGCTGACCTCGCGGTCGGCGGCGACGATGCTCAGCACGCCGTCGGGCAGGCCGGCCTCGCGACAGATCTCGGCCAGGATGTACGAGTCGAGCGGGGTCTCCGGGGACGGCTTGAGCACGATCGTGCAGCCGGCCGCGATCGCCGGCGCCAGCTTGGCGGCCGTGACGAACTGCGGGACGTTCCACGGCACCACGGCGGCCACCACGCCGACCGCCTCGCGGCGGATCAGCAGCGGGTTGAGCAGACCGGTCCGCTTCTCCTCCCACTGGTAGTCGCGGGCGATCTTGGCCACCGTGTCGTAGATCATCCCGGCGCCGATGGCCTGCGCGAACAGGCCCCAGCCGACCGGCGATCCGTTCTGCGAGGCGACCACCTCGGCAATCTCCTGCGACCGCGTCATGAAGCCGTCGCGGATCTTCTCCAGGATGGCGATCCGCTCGTCCAACGACATGCGCGGCCACGGGCCCTCTTCGAACGCCTTGCGCGCGGCGGCGACCGCGGCGTCCACGTCCGCGGTCGAGGCGTGCGGAACGCGCGCGATGACCTCTTCGGTGTGGGGCGAGACGACCTCGATCGTGTCCTTGCCAATGGGGTCGACCAGCTCTCCGCCGATGACCAGTTGGCTGTGCTCCACGATATCCGTCATCACGGTCCTCCTCGGTGCGGGCGTGCACACACGCTGCGCGATACAGGGGCTTGCGGGCTATGAGCAGAACTCTGACTAGAACAGATATCAGTTTGCCGATGAGGGAACAACGCATTCGCGGCTCGAATGAGACTGGAGTCTCATCGGCTGACAGGTAAGGATCGTACGTGCCGGATCTCGATCTGACGACCCCTCAAATCATCGGCGCGGTGGTGTATGAGAGAACGTGTTCTATGGTGATCATCGAAGTCGGGCGCGCACCCGGCGTTCGACTGGCGCCACTTCGAGTACATCGAGAAGGAGGCCGCCCATGACCACCGCATCCAGCCGCCCCACCCCGCCGACGCCTCGGGTCGCCGATCTGGGCAACGGTGTGTGGACCGTCCCGGTTCCGATCCCGAACAATCCGCTCGGTTGCACCCTCGTCTATGTGCTGGAGACCGACGCCGGACCCGTCCTGGTCGACTCGGGCTGGGACGACCCGGTCTCCTACCGGGCCCTGGTGGACGGCCTGGTCGAGGTCGGCACCTCGATCGAGGAGGTGCACGGCGTACTGGTCACCCACGCGCACCCCGACCACCACGGGCTCTCCGAGAAGGTGCGCGAGGTATCCGGCGCGTGGGTCGCGCTGCACGCGGCGGACGCCGAGCAGGTCGAACTGATCAACAACGCGCCGCGCTCCGCCTGGCTGCGCCACCACCTGGAGGTGCTCGCCCTCGCGGGCGCACCGCAGGAGGCGCTGGACGCGCTCACCGGCCTGCGCACCGCGACGGCCGGCAGCCGCCCGCGTCTGCACTACGCGGTGCCCGACCGCGAGTTGGTGCACGGCGAACTCGCACCCGCGCCCGGTCGCACGGTACGCACGGTGTGGACGCCCGGGCACACGCCCGGCCACGTCTGTCTGCACCTGGAGGGCGGCGACGGCCGGTTGCTCTCCGGCGACCACCTGCTGCCCTCGATCACGCCGCATATCGGGCTGTACGACGAGGCCGAGGAGGCCGACCCGCTCGGTGACTTCCTGGCCTCCCTGACACGTGTCGCCAGGCTGCCGATCACCGGTGTGCTCCCCGCCCACGAGCACGCCTTCGAGGACGCGGCGGGCCGGGCGGCCGAGGTGGCCCGGCTGCACGAGGACCGGCTCGCGGCGCTGCACACGCGCCTGTGCGCGGCGTCGCTGACCCTGTGGCAGATCGCCGAGGGCATGGACTGGAACCGGCCGTGGGCGCAGTTGGGCGCGCAGAACCGGCAACTGGCCCTCAGCGAGGCCGCCGCGCACCTGCGCCACCTGGTCAAGCGCGGACGGGCGGGCGCGGAGCCCGGCGGCGACCCCGTGCGCTATACGGCCCTGTGACCCTCGGGTCCGCGGGGGCGCACGGGTAGGGTGGCCGGGACCGTCGACCGTCGGTTTCGCGGTCCGATCCGCTCAGCGTTCAGCGAAAGGCACTGCATGCCCTCCCCCCGACGCCGCGGGCGTGCCGCGGCGGCCTCCGTGCTCACGACGACGCTGTTGTGCTCGCTCTGGACGGGGGGTGTGGCCGCCGCCGCGCCGACACCGCCGCCGCCCGGCGGCTCGCTCGGGGCGGCCGTGGGCGACTCGGTGCCGCGCACCATCACCACCTCCGTGTCGGCCGTCCAACGCGTCTCGGTCGACAAGGCCCAGTCCGGACCGGTGCCGCTCGCGCTGTACGGGCGAAGTGATCCGACCTCGGACGGGGTCTACCGGCAGTCGCTGGCGATCATGGCCCTGGCCTCCACGGACAGCCAACCGGCCCCGACCGCGATCGAGTGGCTGCTCGGGCAGCAGTGCGCGGACGGCGGCTTCACCGCGTATCGAGCCGATCCCGCCGCGCCGTGCGACGCCGCTCGGGAGGACACCGTCGCGACCGCGACCGCGATCGAGGCACTGCACGCGCTGCGCACCTACGACACGCGGGTCGCGCGCGGCGTCGACTGGCTGCGGTCCAAGCAGCTCGCGGACGGCTCGTTCGCGACCGCACCCGCGCCCGACGCGACCGGTGACCCTGCCGCGACGGCGGCCGCGATCAGCGCGATCGTCACCGCCGGCCGCTCGCCGGAGCTGCTGAGGTCGCCGCAGGGGCGTACGCCGACCGACGCGCTCAAGGCGACCCAGTCGCGCTGCGCCGCGCCCGAGCCGGACCGGGGCGCGTTCGCCACGCGCCCGGGCGGTCCGGTCGATCCGACGGTGACCGCACGCTCGGTGCTCGCGCTCGGATACGGCACCCAGCCCGCCGTACCGGCCCCCTCCATCGCGGTCACCCCGCTGGTCTGCCCCGGTGCCGAGCCGGGCCGGGCGTTGGCCGCGCAGGGCGGCGCGGCGTGGCTGATCGCGAAGCTGAAGGCGGGCGGCAATCACTTCGGCGGGCCGAGCGACTTCGACGCCACGGTGGCCGCCGTCCAGGCGCTGTCCGCGACCGGTCACCCGGCCGAGGCGGGCGCGGCGGTCGACTGGCTGGCCTCGGGCGCCAAGACCATGGCGGGCAGCGACCCGGTCCGGCTCGCCTCGCTGATCCTGGCGGCCAAGGCGACCAACCGCACGGTGACCACGTTCGGCGGTCTGGACCTGCCGAAGCTGCTCCAGGCCACGGGGCCGGCCGCGACGCCGACGCCGGACATGACCAACCAGAGCAACCTGATCGACGGCCCGGCGGACCACACCCTGCGGGACACGCTGGCCGCGGTGATCGCGGTACTGCTGGCGGCCACCCTGATCCTGGGCATGCGACGCAGCCGCCGCGAGGACTGAGCCGACCGTGCCGGCGGGCCCGGGACGGTAGCGATCCCGTCCCGGGCCCGACCGTTCAGTGCCCGCGCCCCGGCTGCGCCCGGTCGCTCTCCAGTCGGCGCGCCTCGTCGTCGGTGAACACCCGCGAGCGGATCAGGAATCGCCTGCCGGTCGGCGCCTCGACCGAGAACCCGCCGCCGCGACCGGGCACCACGTCCACGGTCAGGTGGGTGTGCCGCCAGTACTCGTACTGCGCCGCGGACATGTAGAACGGCTGCCCGGCGACCCAGCCGAGCAAAACGTCCGCGTCGCCGACCAGGAACTCCCCTCTCGGGTAGCACATCGGCGAGGACCCGTCACAACAACCGCCCGACTGGTGGAACAGCAACGGCCCGTGCTCGGCCGCGAGTTCGACCACAAGTTCGGCGGCGGCCGCGGTGATCGCGACCTTCTCGACCGAAGTCCCCGGCCGTTCGGGCGGGTCGGCCACGCTCGGCGTCTGCGGCGACTCGGTCATCAGAAGAATCCGAGCTTCTTCGCCGAGTAACTGACCAGCATGTTCTTGGTGTTCTGGTAGTGGCCGAGCATCATCCGGTGGTTCTCCCGGCCCATCCCGGATGCCTTGTACCCGCCGAACGCCGCGTGCGCGGGGTAGGCGTGGTAGCAGTTGGTCCACACCCGGCCGGCCTTGATCTCCCGACCGAACCGGTAGGCCCGCGTCGCGTCCCGGGTCCACACCCCCGCGCCCAAGCCGTACAGCGTGTCGTTGGCGATCCGCAGCGCTTCGGCGTCGTCGCCGAACGTGGTCACCGAGACCACCGGACCGAAGATCTCCTCCTGGAAGATCCGCATGTCGTTGGTGCCCTTGAAGATGGTCGGCTCGACGTAGTAGCCGTCCTCGAAGCCCTCGACCACCTTGCGCGCGCCGCCGATCAGGACCTCGGCTCCCTCCTGCCGGCCGATGTCGAGGTAGGACAGGATCTTCTCCAACTGGTCGTTGGACGCCTGCGCGCCGACCATGGTCGCCGGGTCGAGCGGGTTGCCCTGCACGATCGCCCGGGTGCGCTCCAACGCGCGCGCCATGAACCGGTCGTAGATCGACTCGTGGATCAGCGCCCGGGACGGACACGTACAGACCTCGCCCTGGTTGAGCGCGAACATCACGAAGCCCTCGACCGCCTTGTCGAAGAAGTCGTCGTCCTCGTCGGCCACGTCGGCGAAGAAGATGTTCGGGCTCTTGCCGCCGAGTTCGACGGTCACCGGGATGATGTTCTGCGACGCGTACTGGAGGATCAGCCGCCCGGTGGTCGTCTCGCCGGTGAAGGCCACCTTCGCCACCCGGTTGCTGCTCGCCAGCGGCTTGCCCGCCTCGAAGCCGAAGCCGTTGACCACGTTGACCACACCGGGCGGCAGCAGGTCGGCGATCAGTTCGATCAGCACCAGGATGCTCACCGGGGTCTGCTCGGCGGGCTTGAGCACGACGCAGTTCCCGGCGGCGAGCGCCGGCGCGAGCTTCCAGGTGGCCATCAACAGTGGGAAGTTCCACGGGATGATCTGCGCGACCACGCCGAGGGGCTCGTGGAAGTGGTACGCGACGGTGTCCTCGTCGAGTTGCGAGATGGACCCTTCCTGGGCCCGGATCACCCCGGCGAAGTAGCGGAAGTGGTCGACGGCCAGCGGCAGATCGGCGGCCAGGCACTCGCGGACCGGCTTGCCGTTCTCCCACGTCTCGGTGACCGCGAGGCGTTCGAGGTTCTGCTCGATGCGATCGGCGATCTTCAGCAGGATCAGCGACCGCTCGGTGACGCTGGTCCGCCCCCACGCGTCGGCGGCCGCGTGCGCGGCGTCCAGCGCGAGTTCGACGTCCTCGGCAGTGGAACGGGCCACCTCGCAGAACGGCTGTCCGGTCACGGGGGTGATGTCGTCGAAGTACCGGCCCTGCACGGGCGGCACCCACTTGCCCCCGATGTAGTTGTCGTACCGAGGTTCGAAATTGACGATGCTGTCCGGTTGGCCGGGCTGACTGTAGACCACGCAAGCCTCCGCTTCCCTTGCCGTGCACTGGGCATGACGGACCATCAGCGGCACACACCCGACCGGGTCGCGGCTCGGGGCGCCTGCGGCCGACGCTAGTCGCCGGCGGGCCGAAGGTCACGGGTTCATCGGCGGGAAATGCCGGCTCCGGGGGGCGTCGCGGGCCGGCCCGCTCCTGGGCTGCCTACCCCTGTCCCATCGCTGTTCTGTCCCGGTCGTGTTCCCGTCCCACGGGGCACGGTGGTGGTTACGACGGCTGCGCGTCGGCCCCTTCGGCGGCCCCGATGCCGGCGATCAGCGCGTCGAGGCCGCGCTTGATGCGGTCCACGTCCCAGCCGCGCTCGGTGCGCTGGAAGTCGAACAGGCCCGGTGCGAACGCCATCAGGAGCAGATCGGCGACATAGGCGGCGTCCGCGTCGGGGGCGAACTCCGCGACCATGCCGGCGATCTGCTCGTGGTGTCGGCGAAACGGGGCGCTGCGATAGCGCCCCGCCGGCGCGCTCCCCTCTGCGAGTCGCAGGCGCACACCCTGCTCGACGAACTCGCCGACGCCGGGCTGGTCGACGGCGCCCGAACGGCTCTCACCGACAAGGGCGCCGCCCTCCGGCAGGGGTTCACGGACGCCGTGGCCGGCGTGGCCGAGCGGCTGTACGGCGACCTTCCGACCGCCGACCGGGAGATCGCCGCCCGCGCGCTCGCCCATGTCACCGCCAAGGCGAACGCCGAACTCGCCGCCCGGTAGCCGACACGACCGCCGAGCGCCGCGAGCACGGCGGCAACTTCCGAACCGACTTCCGCCCCCGTCGGAAACGATTCACCGTGAATCCATCTGGATGTCACGTGTGACATATGCCATTGTACTCAGCGTCGTGTTCTCACTGTGGACCACCGACCGTGGTCCGCCCGTGCCGAAGGGCCGTACATGAGCAATCACGCACGCCGCAGGAAGTGGTTTGCCACAAGCGTTCCCCTCTTGGCACTGGCCGTCGGCGTGCTGCCGATCGCAGCTCCGTCGACGGCCTCGGCCGGCCCCGTCCCGAGCACGAACTCGCGGGTCGGGCAAGCGAACACGGCGACGGCGGCCGATCCGGACGACGAGGTCGACCGGATCGGTTCGCCACTCTCGCTCGGCCCCGACCGGGGTCCGGGTCCGGTCGACGGGAGCAACGCGAAGCCGCCCGGCCGGGGCCCCTCCCCGGCGGACCTCCCGATCGCCCCGCCGGCGCACCTGCGAGCCCAGGCCGCCGCCCTGCCGGCCGGCTGCACGCTCGCCGAGTTCTCCGCACTGTCCCCGCAGGCCCTTGCCGACTTCCTCACCCGTGCCGACGTCGGACCCGACTGCCTGCGCGGCTTCCTGTGGACCTACACCCCCGAGTTGGGCCGGGTGCTGACGCCGGCTCACCTCCAGGCGGTACTGGCCCGGATCACCGCGCTGGCCCCCGGCTACGACGGCACGAACGCGTCGCACCTGTACGAACTCTGGTACTTCACCCACGCCGCGCTCTACCTCGACTGGGACAACCCGGCGATCGACCTGCGCGGGCCGGCCGTGGTGGCCGCGATCAACGCGGCGGCGGACGCCTTCCGCGCCGCGCCGCACGCGTTCGACCTCACACCCACCTCGGGCGCACTGCTGCGCGAAGTGCTGATCAGCGCCGACATCGACGGCGTACGCGGACGGCAACTGCCTCTGCTCACACGGATGTTCCGCGACATGGACGGCAGCACGGCAGCCTGGCAGGACGCGGCCCGGCGGAACGCGGTGCTCTCCGCACAGACCCTCGCCTACCACGGCATCTACAACGGCGACGCGGGCTTCATCGCCGCCGTACAGGCCGATCCGGCCTACCGCGCCGGCCTGAAGGCGTTCGTCGGCTACCGGCACCTGAACACGCCGAGCACCTCCGGGCTGCTGCGCAACGGCGTCTACGAGTACGGCCGACTCGGGCAGATCCCGAGTCTGACCGCCGAGACGGTGACCGGGCTGAGCACGATGCTCACCGACACCGAGGGCTGGTACGGCCGCTTCTCGGTGCCGTGGAGCGAGGTCGCGCACTGGCTGGAGACCTACGGTCGCTGTCACGCGGCGGGAGTCTGTCGGGCCGACGTGGAGGCGGCCGTGTTCCCGAACACGTACACCTTCGACCGGGGCGACATCGAGGTGCACACGTCTCTCGACCGGGCCACCGTCGAGCAGTTGTACTACGCCTCCAAGCAGGTCAAGGAGCAGTTCTTCCGCACGGTGGGCGCCGACCTGCCGCTCACGGGCGACCCGAACCACAAGCTGACCGTCCGGCTGTACGCGAGCATGGCCGACTACCACACGTACCAGCCGTTCCTGTACGGCTACTCGACGAACAACGGCGGGTTGTACATCGAGGAAGGCGCGACCTTCTACACCTATCAACGCGTCGTGCCGCGCGATTCCCTCCTCCAACTGGAGGAGTTGTTCCGCCACGAGTACACCCACTACCTCAACGGCCGCTGGGCGGTGCCCGGTTCGTTCGGCCAGGGCCCCTGGTACGCGGAGAACCGGACCACCGCCTTCGACGAGGGCATGGCCGAGTACCTGGCGGGCGCGACCCGCGACCAAGGCGTGCAGCTACGCAAGTCGCTCGTCACCAAGGTGATCTCGGACGTGCGGAAGTACGGCAGTCGGCCGTCCGTCCGCGAGACGCTGCACTTCACATACGACGACGACGGCTATTTCTTCCGCTACTACGCCTACGCCGGCTCGTTCTTCTCGATGCTCGGCCGGGACCACCCGGACCTGCTCACCGAGATGTACACCCACCTGCGGAACAACGACGTCGCCGCGTTCGACGCCTTCCTCGACCGGGTGAGCGGCCCGACCTTCCAGGCCGAGTTCGACACCTACCTCGACCGCCAAATCGCCGACGTGGACAACCTGATCGTGCCGGTGGCGAAGTACACCCCGCCCGGGAAACTCACCGCGACCGGCGCCGACCAGGTCCGCCGGGCCTTCCGTCGGGCCACCTCCAACAACCCGACGTCGTGCAGCGCGACCCGCGACAGGCTCCCCCGCTTCACCTGCACCGGCGCGATCACCGCGAACATCGACTCGACCGATCCGGGCCGCATGCACACCGCCATGGCGGCCACGGTCGACTACTTCATCCTCATCCGCGCCGGCGCGGCCCTCGACAACCTCGCCGACATGAACTGCCACTTCACCGCACCCGTCGCCTGGACCAACGCCCGGGCCGCCACCTCCACCTACACCTGCGAAGGCCCCCTCCGCCCCTGATCCACCACCCCCACCAACGACGGCCCCCGAGCGCTGCCCACCCCGCGCCCGGGGGCCGTCCCCTCCACCCGCTCCGGTGCGAGGCGACACCCGACCGTCCGGCAGACTGGGGGCATGTCTGTGGTGAAGATCAACGCGCTGACCGTGCCCGCCGAGATGCGGGAGACCCTGGAGCAGCGATTCGCGTCGCGTGCGGGGATGGTGGACTCGCAGGACGGGTTCGAGTGGTTCGAACTGCTGCGGCCGGTCGAAGGGACCGACCAGTACCTCGTGTACACGCGCTGGCGCAGCGAGGAGGACTTCCAGGCGTGGATGGCCGGGACCATGAAGGCCGCGCACGGGCAGGGCGACGGCGGCGAACGGCCGAAGCCGGCTTCCACCGACTCGGCGCTGTGGTCCTTCGAGGTCGTCCAGAGCACCGGCCCGAAGGCCTGACCTCCGGTACTAGCCTTGGCGCCATGCCACGCTACGACTACCGCTGCCGCACCTGCGACATCACCTTCGAGCTCAACCGCCCGATGTCCGCCGCAAACGACCCGGCCACGTGCCCCCAAGGCCACGGCGACACCACAAAACTCCTGTCCACGGTCGCGGTAACCGGCGCCGCCTCCACCCCCCGCCCCACCGGCAACACCGGAGGCGGCTGCTGCGGAGGCGGCTGCTGCAACTGACCCCACCCAAGCCCAGCGGAAAACCACCCACCCCAACCGCCGCACCACTCAGCCCGGCCGGCGCATGAGGCCAACCCAACGCAGCCAACTCCCCAAGACCAGCCGAAACCCATCAGCCCGGCCGGCGCATGAGGCCACCCAGCCCGGCCGGCGCTTGAGGCCAAGTAGCCCGGCCGGCGTTTGAGGCCAAGTAGCCCGGCCGGCGCTTGAGGCCACCCAGCCCGGCCGGCGTTTGAGGCCAAGTAGCCCGGCCGGCGCTTGAGGCCACCCAGCCCGGCCGGCGCTTGAGGCCAACCCAGCGCAGCCAACTCCCCAAGGCCAGCCGAAACCCATCAGCCCGGCCGGCGCTTGAGGCCAAATAGCCCGGCCGGCGTTTGAGGCCACCCAGCCCGGCCGGCGTTTGAGGCCAAAGCCCGGCCGGCGCTTGAGGCCAAAAGCCCGCTACGCAGCCAAAGGCGCCGGCACCTCTTTGTCACACTCCCAGTGCGCCAACGCCGCGCGATCCAAAAGCACCACCCCCGCAGACGCCGCAACCGCCGCCGCCTTGGCCGAAAAGCACCCGGCCGTCGTAGCGAGCAACAACGCCCCGGACCCATCCCCGCCCGCGCCGGCCCCCGCAGCAGCCCCATCCCCACCCGCGTGAGCGGCGAGCGCACTCACGAAGTCCTGGACCACGCCCCCCGCCACCGGCCCGGGCCCCTCCGCACTGCGACACCGCAACACCGCCGATGTCCCGTCGACGCGCCTCGCGTGGATGTCCACCGCGTACGCGTCCTCGACGACCCGCACCGTCTCCACCTCGGCCAGCCCGTCCCGCTCGCACAGGTCGGCCACGTGTTCGGCCAGCCGGGCCGGGTCCATCCGGTCCAGCCGCGCCTTCGCGTCCCGCAGCGCGGTGTCGTCGCAGCGTTCGACGAACTCGTCGGCCCGAGGCCGATATCCGCCCAGCCAGATGGCCGAGCCGAGCACCGCGGCGGCGCAGACGTAGACCACCATCATGCTGTCCGCCTGGTCGACTCGGATGCCCTCGAGGACGAACCAGATGCCGATGGCGAGGAGTTCGAGCCCAGCCACCAGGATGGCCAGATTGAGGTAGGCCCTCACCGTCGTACGTGCCATGTCCGTCGTCCCCCCGGTGACGCTGTGGCCGGTCGTACTCGTGTCGTTCACGCTGTCCCGATCCGATCGGCGCCACCGACTCCGCGGCCACGCCATCGTTCCCTCTTGCTGTCCCGACGTATGGGACACCTGCCCGGTTCCCGGCCCGAACAACAACCGGACACCCTACGAAATGCCGCTCACGCGCCATCCGGCAGGTTGGTCCAACCGCGACCGTCCGCCCGCCCGTACCACCCGCTCGCGGCGGTCGTACCGCCGTCCACCGGGATCAGGTGACCCGTCACATACGACGATGCGGCACTCGCCAGGAAGAGCACAACCTTCGCGTAGTCCTCGGGTTCGCCGAACCGCGCCATCGGCACCCACGAACCGATCAGCGCGGGGTCACGATCGCGCAATTTCGCCTCGTATGTCGTCTGCGGCGTGTTCGCCATGTCCGGTGCGATCGCGTTGACCCGCACCCCCTTGCGCGCCACGTCGACCGCGAGACTCTTGGTGAACGCGATGATCGCGGCGTTGTACGCGGAGTAGACCGGGCAACCCGGGATGCCGCGCAGTGCCTCGACCGTGGACACGTTCACGATGCTGCCGGAGCCGCGCTCGATCATCTGCGGCAACAGTGCGTGCGTGACGCGCAACACATGTTCGAAGTTGATCGCGTGCAGCGCCCGCCACTCCTCCTCCGTGCTGCGCAGGAACGTGGTCGAGGGCCGATAGTCGCCGACGTTGTTCACGAGTACGTCCGCGCCACCCGCCGCCAGCGCGGCATCGCGCAGCCTGGCCACCGCGGCCGGCTCGCGGATGTCGCCGAGCACCACCTCCACCCGCCCGCCGGCCGCCTCGATGTCCACCCGGGCCTGCTCGGCCCAGTCCGCGTCGATGTCGTTCAGCAGCACCAGCGCGCCCGCTCGGGCCAACAGCCGGGAGACCCCGCCGCCGATGCCCGCGGCTCCGCCGGTGACGACCGCGACCTGACCGGCGAGGGGTTCGGGATCGAGCATGAGTGGTGCCTCCCAGCAAATATGACGATGCGTCAGATCTGCGCATGCTCTCCCAGGTCGCGCGCGAGGTCAACGGCGGAGCACCGACCGGAGCGCGGGAAACGATCAAGCGCTCCGGCCACCGCGACGGTCGCCCTGGGTCGCACCACACCCGGGTATGCGTTCGAATGGATTCGAGAGAGAGTGTCGGGTCGGCATCCGCCTATCCGAACCACATCGAGGGGATCACATGGACATCGCGGTCGAGGACGTTCCCGCACAGAACCGCTTCGAGGCCCGGGCCGACGGCGACCTGGCCGGCTACGCCGAGTACATGACCACCGACGCCCTGATCGTGTTCACCCACACCGAGGTGGACCCGAGGTTCGAGGGCAAGGGCGTCGGCGGTGCGCTCGTGCGCGGCGCGCTCGACCTGGTGCGCGGCGGCGACCGCAAGGTGTTGCCGCTGTGCCCGTTCGTCAAGGCGTGGATCGGCAAGCACCCCGACTACTTCGACCTCGTCTACGACGCCCCGCCGAGCACGGTCACGGACTGACCCGTCCGACGGTCCCCGCTCCGACCGATCCGAGTTGATTCAGATGAGCACCGCCCCAGGTCCCGACCGAGGCGAGGAGTATCCGGCCGAGGACATCGTCGTCACCTTCGACGCCAAGCGTTGCCTGCACTCCGGCGAGTGCGTACGCGGCCTGCCCGAGGTCTTCGACACCGATCGGCGGCCCTGGATCGACCCGACGCGGGTTCCGGCCGAGCAGGTCGCGGAGGTGATCCGGCACTGTCCCAGCGGCGCGCTGCACTACACGCCCACGGGCGGGGCGCCGGAGATGCCGACCCACCCCACCCGGGTGTACGTCGTGGACGGCGGCCCACTGGTGCTGCGCGGTCATATCCAGGTGACCATGCCCGACGGCACGCACCGCCACGAGACGCGGGCGGCGCTGTGCCGCTGCG
The DNA here is from genome assembly GCF_055558835.1 of Embleya sp. NPDC025285. Taxonomy (NCBI): domain Bacteria; kingdom Bacillati; phylum Actinomycetota; class Actinomycetes; order Kitasatosporales; family Streptomycetaceae; genus Embleya; species Embleya sp. NPDC025285. The sequence goes on along the minus strand of NZ_JBVHLU010000073.1, from coordinate 44,375 downwards.
GCTCGACCGGCAACGTGCCGTTCTGCGACCGCAGCGCCGGGTGCGCGCTGACCGGCCGCGACTGGGGCCAATCGGACCCACCCGGCCGCCCGGCCGCCGAACCACCCGGAACCTGACCCACCCGGAACCGGACCCAGCCGACCGGGCCGCCCACCTCGCCCCGGTGGCACCGAGCCCACACCCACCCGACCCGGCACCGCCCGACCCGGCACCGCCGAGCCCCACACCCACCCACCCCGGACCGACCGCGGCCCGCCCCGCCCCGCCTCGATGACCGGCCCCATGATGTACGGATGACCTCGCTGCTCTTCGTGTGCACCGGCAACGCCACCCGCTCGGTGATCGCCGGCGAACTGGCCCGCGCGGCCCGGCCCGATTGGCGCGTGGCCACCGCCGGCACCTTCGTGGTCGAGGGCCTACAGATCAGTTGGCGCACCCGCGCCGCGCTGGAGCGGCTCGGCCTGAGCGCCGCGGGCCACCGCAGCACCCAGCTCACCGACGCGCACGTGGCCGCGGCCGACCTGCTGATCACGCAGGAGTACCAGCACGTGCAGTACATCCGCCGGCACCACCCGGAGGGCGCCGCGCGCACCGCGACCCTGCGGCGTCTCGTCCGCGACCTGCCCGCCACCGGACCGGCCGGCGAACCCCTGGCGCACCGGCTCGCCGCGCTCGACCTCGCCTCGGTCGAGCTCGAACCGGACTGGGAGGACGTGGTCGACCCCGGCGGCGGCGAAGAGGCCGATTTCGTCGCGTGTGCGCACGAACTGGCCGCGTTGATGGCGGATCTGATCCCTCGGTTGGGCGACCGCGTACCCTCGCCGTAGGCTCGACTCCCGTGAACAGCCTGCGCATGATCGACACGTGGCCCGTCGGGAAAGCCGCTGCGGCCGTGATCACCCGGGACGGGGTGGTCAAGGGCGAGCACGGCCCGGTGGACGAGCCGTTCCGACTCGCCTCGGTGACCAAGTTGCTCACCGCGTACGCGGCGCTCGCCGCGATCGAGGAGGGCGCGATCGAGCCCGGGGACGCGGCGGGGCCGCCCGGGTCCACGATCCGGCACCTCCAGGCGCACACGTCGGGTCTGGCCTTCGACGAGGACCGCGTTCTGGCCGGCCCGGGCCGCAAGCGGATCTACTCGAACACCGGCTTCAACCTGCTCGGCGCCACCATCGAGAAGGCCTGCGACATCCCGTTCGACGAGTACGTCCGTCAGGCGGTCTTCGAGCCGCTGGGCATGACCGAGACCACGATCGGCGACTCCCCCGCGGCCGGCGGCGTGTCCACCGTGCGCGACCTGAGCCGGTTCGCGGCCGAGTTGCTCGCACCGCGCCTGCTCGCGCCGGAAACGGTGCGCGAGGCCACCACCGTGGTCTTCCCCGGCCTGGACGGCGTACTGCCGGGCTACGGCACCCGACGGCCCAACGACTGGGGGCTCGGCTTCGAGATCCGCGGCACCAAGTCGCCGCACTGGACCGGGACCACCAACTCGCCCGCGACGTACGGCCACTTCGGCGCGTGCGGCACGTTCCTGTGGGTGGACCCGGAGCTGGACGCGGCCTGCGTGTGTCTGACCGACCGCGAGTTCGGGCCGTGGGCGGCCCAGGTATGGCCGGTGCTGAACGACGCGGTGGTCGCCGAACTGCGCTGAGCCGGCGAATCGGGCCGCCCGGTCCGGCAGTTCGGCGCATCCCGGAGGGCCCACGCCGAGAAGCCCACGCCGAGAGACCCATCCCGAGAGGCCGCACCGACCGGCCGCGCCGGGCACCATTCCCGGTCACCCCTTCGCACCGCCCGTCCTGCACCACGCGGGCCGGAACGACACATACCGTCGAACCGTGTTGTTCTCCGTGCTCGCGGCGCCGGCCGCCGCGCTCTGCTACGGCGTCGCGACCGTGCTCCAGGCGCTGGGCGCGCGGCGCACCGCGAGCACGAGCGGGCTCGATCCCAGGGTGCTGGTCCGGGCCCTGGGGCAATGGCCCTTCGTCCTCGGCACCGGACTCGATCTGGTCGGGTACGTCTGCCAGTTCGTCGCACTGCGGCAACTGCCGATCTTCGCCGTCGAGGCCGTCCAGTCGGCCAACCTCGCGGTCACCGCGGTGCTGGCCGTCCCGATCCTGGGCGCCCGCCTGCACAGTCGCGAATGGGGCGCGGTCGCGGCCGTGTGCGCCGGCCTGGCCCTGCTCGGCGTCTCCGCGGGGCACGAGGGCCCGGCACACACCCACGCCGCGTTCCGCTGGTCGCTCCTGGCCGGCGTCGCCCTGCTCGGCCTGGCCGGCCGGCGCTGCGCGCGCCTGACCGAGCCGTGGCGCTCGCGCCTGCTCGGCCTGCTCTCCGGGCTCGGCTTCGGCCTGATCGCGCTGGCCACGCGCGTGATCACCGACCTGTCCCCGTCCGCGCTGGTCCGCGACCCCGCGTGCTACGCGCTGCTCGCCGGCGCCGCGCTGACCTTCCTGCTGTACACGGTCGCGCTCCAGGGCGGCGTGGTCACCGCGGTCGCCGCCGCCCTGGTCGTCGGCGAGACCGTACTGCCCGCCGCCGTCGGCATCGTCTTCCTGGGCGACCACAGCCGCCCGGGCCCGTACGTCCCGCTCGCGCTGATCGGCTTCGTGCTGGCCGTGGCCGGCGCGATCGCCCTCTCCCGCTTCGCCGAGGTCGAGCCCGGGCCGGCCGGTACGCCCGAACCGGACACCCGCGCGACGAAGGCGGGTCCGGCCGCCCCGGATCCGACCGACGAGCAGGGCGGGACCCGGGAATGCCGACGGCTCCCGCCGAGCGCGTGACGGGAGCCGATGCGAGGTGGACTGCCACGACCGGGCCAGACCCGATCGCGGTCCGCTCACTCCTCCGGTTCGATGATCTGGTAGTCCAGCTCACCGATCGAGTGCGCCAGTTCGGCCGGGGTGTACACGGCACCGTCGTAGACGAACGCGGGCTCGATCGCGGTCTCGGTCAGCCCCTCGGCGCTGGTGTCGAGCACGACGATGGCCCAGCCGATGACGGGGCACAGAACGGCCTCTTCGCCGGCCTTGGTCACCTCGACGTCCCACCCGGGTTCGGCCGGGGCGAGACTGACGACGCTGCGGCGGGTGTAGCGCATGGCGGGACTCCTCGGCTGCACGGTAACCGGCGGTCGGCGCCGGTTCGAACAAGCCTATGGTGCGGGTGTGACGGTTGGGGTCACGGGGCGTGTGCAGTGCGGCGGTCGGCTGGGTAGGTGTTCGCGGAACGCGCCCGCAGGACCCCGTCGACGCCCCGCGCGGTCGTCGCGAAGTCCCGCGGACGGGCCCGAGACAAGCCCAGGAATGCCCTCGCCCCCGCGCCTGTTGACAGCCACGTAGACGCAAGCCACGGGGCACGAACGTTTGGGAGGACGCATGGCCACGGTCGCACTGACCAAGGAGAACTTCGAAGAGGTCGTATCCGGCGACGGACTGACCGTGCTCGACTTCTGGGCGTCCTGGTGTGGACCCTGCCGATCGTTCGCACCGACCTTCGAGAAGGTTTCCGAGGCGACCCCGGACGTGGTGTTCGCCAAGGTGGACACCGAGGCGGAGACCGACCTCGCGCAGGCGTTCTCGATCCAGTCGATCCCGACCGTGATGCTGGTCCGGGACGGCGTCGTGGTGTTCTCGCAGCCGGGCGCGCTGCCCGAGGCCGCGCTCGTCGACCTGATCAAGCAGGCGCAGGGGCTGGACATGGACGAGGTCAAGCGCAAGATCACCGACGGCTGACCGACACCCTCGACGGCCACACCGGCGCCCTCGGCCGGCCAGGCCCGAGGGCGCGGCCGACGCCCGAAAGCCCGCCGGATCGAGTCCGGCGGGCTTTCGTGTCGCCTGCTCCAGGCAACCGGGGTGGCGGTGACCGGGGTTGCCGCGGTGTGCCCGACCGCGATGATGCGGCCGAGAGGGGCCCATCCACTTCTCGTGGATCCTGATTGCGCGGTGCGCGGTCCGACTTCGATCGCTTCTCCGCGTCTATCTCCGTCGGACCCCTCTCGCTCCATCAAGTAGAACTCCACCGCCGCGAAGTTGCAAAAGATCCCCCGCCGGCGTGCGCGAATCCGGGACGGCATCGAACTCGGCAGCCCAGAGGGGCTGGTGAGACGCAAGAGGGGCCGAGCCCGCGACACGAGAGGGGCCGGGCACAGGACACGACGCCGGTGCCAACCGCCCGCTCACGAAGGCGGCGCCGGTGTCCGCCCCGGCCATCCCGACGCGTCCGCGACGGGCCTCGCCCGCAGGTGCGCCCGCAGCGTCGCGATCTCCGCGCGCAGCCGCTCGGCGCGGGCCGGCGCCTCCGGGTCCGCGGATGGAATCCGCGCGGCCACGAGCGCCAGTTGGGCCGCCTCGATCTCCCCGATCAGCACCCGCGTCGGCCGCGGGCGCGGGCCGGAGCGAGCCTGTCGCCGACCATGGCGCCGCGGCAACAACGCGGCCTCTTCCGGCCGGATCGCGCCGCTCGCGGCCTCCTCGGCGGCCACCTGCCGGAACCTGGCCAGGTAGTGCCGGCGCGCGGCCCGGTAGACCAGCAGCGCGATCACCAGGTTCGCCGCCACCTTCACCAACGTGCCACGCCATCCGAACACCGTCGGCGCGTTGAACGACACGTGCATTCCCATCGCGAGCAGCCAGCAGCCGAGCGCGACCGCCAGTCGGCGGGCGAGCGGTCGACCGTCGCGCGCGACCAGGTAGCCGATGCCGGTGCCCGCCACCGCGCTCATCGCCCAGTGCGAACCCCACCCGGTGATCCCGACCCGGGCCGCGAACGACGCGTCCACGGACGCGCCCGGATCGGTCGCACCGTCCAGCAGGATGGTGTTCAGCGCGTACAGCAGGTTCTCCACCACCTGGAAGCCCAGGCCGACCAGGGCTCCGTACACCCAGCCGTCGATCGGCGCGCGGATCGCGCGTGACGCGGCGAACGCGAGCAGCAGCACGCCGCACAGCTTGAGCGTCTCCTCGTTCAACGGCGCGGTCACCGCGGCGCCCCACCTGTCCGCGAAGTCGACCCCCCTGGTCTTCGCCCAGATCCCGCCCAGACCGGTGTTGGCCAGGATCGCGCAACCGGTCGCGGCGGTCATCCCCCACCCGACACACGCGAGTGAGCTCGCGTGCGGAGGCGCCACCACCGGCCGGATCCGGCGGGGCAGCAGATAGCCCACGCCCAGGGTGAGCACGAGCAGGAAACCGGCGAGCGCCGCCGCGGCCGGGAACACCCGTACCGTGTCCCGGTATTCGTAGCCGATCACGCCGAGGCCGAACACGCAGGCGAGCAGTCCCACCGTCAGGGCGATCGGTGCGGGACGCTCGCCGGACGGTCGGACCACGACAGCGCTCACGCGGCCTCCTCGGTGAAGGTCAGCGAGCGCATCACGTCCCGTACCGGCAGCCAGTCGGGATCGGCGGTATCCGGTGGCGCGAGCGCGATCAGCCGGATCGCGAACGCGTCCTCGGGACCGGGATAGATCACCGCCCGTCCGGTGTCGTCGCCCCGGTCCAGCGTGCCGACCATGCCCTGGGCCCCGGCGTCGGCGGTCAGCGGCACCGGCGCGCCGAGCCGGGCGTGCCGGTCGCCGACCCGAACCGTGTCGCGCAGTCCGGTCCACAGCGCGTCCGCGTCCTCGGCCCGAGGCAGCGAGATGTACGCGATCGACAGGTCCACGGCGCCGTGTCGCAGCACGAACACGCGCGAGGGTGTGGTCGCCGCCTGGTCCAACGTCCAGCCGGAGCCGACCCGGAACCACGCGCGATGGTCCTCGTCCGGTCCGACCCGAAAGACCGTGCCCGCCCGGACTCGCTTGTCGCCGGCGATCCACGAGTCGATCAGCGGCCACCCGCCGGCGAGCAGCACCACGATGGCGGCGACCGCGAACGGACCCCACCAGCGAGCCCGCCGCGGCCCGGTGCGGAAGCGGGCGTCGGTCATGTCACCAACGTCCGACGAAGCCGGGAATTCCGCCCGACGAACATCGGCCGTCGGGCGGAATCGGTCCCTCGAAAGGGTTGGCGGGCCCGCCCCGGTGATCGGCGCGGGCCCGTGCGATCAGAGCCCAAACTCGACGGGGGCCAGGTCGAGGGCGAAGCACGCGTCGCGCACGACGGCCTGCTCGGTCTTGTCGAAGTGGCCGTCCGCGCCGCCGATGACGATGCCGATCTGGATCACCGCGCGCGCCTCGGTCGGCTTCTTCTTGACCTTGCCGATGTCCTGGAGCAGGGATACCTTGCCCAGCTCGAAGTCGGCGGTGAGCTTGGCCAGATAGGCCTCGAAGCGCTGCTCCAGGTCGCTCGCGGCGAAGTTGCGCAGCACGTCGTTGGTGGTGATCAGCGTGGTGACCCGCTGCCGCTCGGCCGGATCGATCGAGCCGTCGGCCGCGGCCACCAGAGCGCAGATCGCCATGCTCGCGTCCCGGAAGCCGCCGCTCTTGAGCTCGTTCTTCTTCGCCTCCAGCTGCCCCTGCATCGTCTGGGCCGACTGCTTGAACTTGTCCCACAGAGCCATCGGGATCCCCTGCCTCTCGCACACACGCGCTCGGAACTTGATCTACAGACTCGTAGAAGATACATGTCCTGCACACCACCCGCAGAATCCATTCGCCAACCGCCCGGCGGGCCGAGGCATCCGCCGACGCGGCGCCACGACGGCGCGTGCCCGACCCGGGGACCGAGGCGGGCAGGCGGTATGGGCCGGCCGCACGCTGCGGGGCGTCGGGCTGCGGGGGCTGCCGCACCGCGCGCCGGGGACGCGCAGGATGTCGGTGGGGGTGCGGCCACGCCGTCGCTGCCCGAGCGCCCGGGCGGCCGGCGGAGCGCGCCGGCCCGGGTGCCGCGTTCCGGCACGTGAACCGACCCGGGGCCCGACCGATTCGGCCGAGCCCCGGGCATACCCGGCTCAGCTCGCGAGGGCGCTCTTGGCCTTCCACTGGTCGTAGGTGAGCTGCCAGTTGCCGAAGCCGTTGCCCGGCTCGGTGGCCTCGGTGTTGTTCGAGCCCTTGACCACGACCGGGTCGCCGACCTGGACGCGGTTGTAGAACCACTCGGCGTCCGGGACGGTCATCCCGACGCAGCCGTGGCTGGTGTTGGCGACGCCGATGTTGGCGGTGTTCCACGCGGCCGAGTGGAAGAAGGTGCCGGAGGAGGTGAAGTGCACCACCCACGGGACGTCCGGGAGGTTGTAGCTGTCGCCGAGGCCGACCGTGGTCGAGTCGAGGGTCTCGGTGGCGTTCTTGTTCAGGATCACGTGCGTGCCGCCGCGGGTGGGGAACTCGTTCGAGCCGGCCGACATCTTGATCGTCTTGACCGCCGTGCCGTCCTCGATCACGGTCAGCCGCTTCTTGGGGATGTCCACCTCGACGACCCGGTTCGTGCCGACCGTGAAGGTGCTCTCGTAGTCCCGGGTGAAGTAGGTCCCCGGACCGCTGGCCACACCCGCCAGGTTCGCGTTGAGGGTGATTTTGGTACCGCTCGGCCAGAACTCGCGTGGCCGCCAGTCGACCCGGTCCTTGCCGGACTGGTCCTTGGTCCAGCCCCACGAGCCCTCGACGTTGGGCGCGGTGGTGACCTTGAGGTTGCGCTCGACCTCGGCCTTGTCCTTGACCGCGTGGTCGAACATGATCGACACCGGCTGGCCGACGCCGAACGTGCCGCCGTTGGCCGGACGCAGCGTGACCTTGTTCACGGTGTCGGCCTTGAGCGTGCCGAACTTGCTGGTGACGGAGGTCTCCGCGCCCTTCTTGCCGCGCGTGGTGGCGGTCACCGTGTAGGCGGCGCCCGGGATGGTCCGCGTGGTCGAGGTCCAGGTGCGGCCGTCCGCCCCCACCGCGCCCTCGATCGCCCGGTTCTGCGCGTCCACCACGCGCACCGAGGCCAGCGTGCCCGAGTCGGCGGTCACCGTGATCGGCTTGCCCGGCACCACACCCTGGGTCCCGTCGATCGGATCCACGCTCACCCGCGCCGGTGTGTCCTTGGCCTCATTCCCGTCCGAGCCCGGTTTCCCCTGCGCCGCCTCCGACTTCCCCGCCTTGTCCGCCCCTCCCGAACCGCATCCCGCGAGCAGGACGGCGGCCGCCGCCAGGGGCAGCGCGACCATGCGAATTCCCTTGCGGGAGCCGGATATCAGTGGCTTGCGCACGTGCTGACCTCACGAACTTGGACGACCGGGGATCGTTCAACACTAACAATGCGGATCAATTCCCCATGCCCGTCCGGGGTGTGACGGTTTCGACACCCTTGGGGCGCAACCGCCCGGCACGGCACGGCACGAAGCCGCGCCCGGAGGAAATCCCGGACGCGGCTTCGGAGTTCTCGAAGGCTCGCGCGACGGTCGACAACCGCGGTCGAGGACCGCGGCCCACCGGCCGCCCCGGCAAGCCCGACCGTGGCTACGCGGCGGCGGTGCGCCGGCGCGGGGCGCCGCCGCCGGTGGAACCGCCGGAGCGGCCCGAGGAGGCGCCGGAGGCCGCAGCGGACGGACGACGGCCCGTACCGCTGCCGCCGCCCTGGCCGGGACGACGGCCACGACCGCGCCCACCGGCCGAGCCACCGCGACGCGGCGCCTCGGAGACCGGCGAGGAGATCACGACCGGGACGCCCGAGGGCACCTGGGCGCCGGTGACGCGGGTGAGCTCCTCGTCGCCCGACCGGACCTGGATGGTCGACGCCTCGATGCCGGCGATCATCATCAGGCGGGCCATCTCGCGGCGCTGGTTCGGCGTGACCAGCGTCACGACGCTGCCCGACTCGCCGGCGCGCGCGGTACGACCGCCGCGGTGCAGGTAGTCCTTGTGGTCGGTCGGCGGGTCGATGTTGACCACCAGGTCCAGGCCGTCCACGTGGATGCCGCGGGCCGCGACGTTGGTCGCGATCAGCGCGGTGACGTGCCCGCTCTTGAACTGCTCCAGGGTGCGGGTGCGCTGCGGCTGCGACTTGCCGCCGTGCAGCGCGGCGGCGCGGACGCCGCTCTGCAACATCTGCCGGGTGAGCCGGTCCACCGCGTGCTTGGTGTCCATGAACATGATGACCCGGCCCTCACGCGCCGCGATGTGCGTCGCGGCGGTGTGCTTGTCGGCCTCGGTCACGTGCAGCACGTGGTGCTCCATCGTGGTGACCGCGCCCTGCGAGGGGTCGACCGAGTGCACCACCGGGTCGGACAGGAAGCGCTTGACCAGGCGGTCGACGTTGCGGTCGAGCGTGGCCGAGAACAACATCCGCTGGCCGTCCGGCTGCACCTGGTCGAGCAGCGCGGTGACCTGCGGCATGAAGCCCATGTCGGCCATCTGGTCGGCCTCGTCGAGCACCGTGATGCCGACCGCGTCCAGCCGCGCGTCGCCGCGGTCGATCAGGTCCTTGAGCCGGCCGGGGGTGGCCACCACGACCTCGGCGCCGTTGCGCAGCGAGCTGGCTTGGCGGCCGATCGACATGCCGCCGACGACCGTGGTCATCCGCAACTGGACCGAGTTGGCGTACGGCATCAGCGCGTCGGTGACCTGCTGCGCGAGCTCGCGGGTGGGCACCAGGACCAGGGCGAGCGGCTGCTTGCTCTCGGCCCGACGGCCGGCGATCCGGGCAAGCAGCGCGAGGCCGAACGCGAGCGTCTTGCCCGAGCCGGTCCGACCGCGACCGAGCACGTCCCGCCCGACCAGCGCGTTGGGCAGCGTGGCCGCCTGGATCGGGAACGGCTCGGTGACACCCTGGCGGGTGAGCGCGGCCAGCATCGGCTTGGGCATGTCCAGCTCGGCGAACGAGCCCACCGCGGGCAGCGAGGGGGTCGTGCTGACCGGCAGCGCGAACTCGGCCACGGGGCCGGCGGTCATCGGCTTGCGCCGGTTGCCCGACGGGGCGCCACCGCGGCCGCGGCCGCCGCCACCGCCGTAGCCGCCACTGCGGCCGGCGCTGCTGCCGCCGCCGCTGCGGCTGTATCGGTCGTTGGAGCGGGGGGTGCGATTCATGGAGAACCTTCCTCGATGCGGCGCGTATCGAGGACGTCTCCGCGGCATGACGCCGCACAAGGAGTCGCAAGAACGAGCCGAACTAGCTGAAAAAGAACCGACGTGGTGACTCGGGTCACTCGCGTCGAGATAGTGCGCAACGGTCGGGCGCCTGCCGAAGAGCGGCGGCCGATGTGCCGGACCGTGCGGGGCCGAGGCGACGAGGTCGCGTCGGGCAGGGTCCTGATCGGCGGATGTCGGGCATCCGCCTGGGGTGCTGCACCGTGGCCTTCTCGGTCGAAGAACCGTCGACCCCGATGGGGCCGCGGGCCACGGGAAGGGCCCGCACCGTGCGGCGCGGGCCCTCGCTGCACGGCCGAAGCCGCGCCCATGAGCGGGTTCAGACGATGTTGATGTTCTCCGCCTGCGGGCCCTTCTGGCCCTGCGTGACGTCGAAGGAGACCTTCTGGCCCTCCTGCAGCTCACGGAAGCCCTGAGCGTTGATGTTCGAGTAGTGGGCGAAGACGTCGGGGCCGCCACCGTCCTGCTCGATGAAGCCGAAGCCCTTTTCGCCGTTGAACCACTTCACGGTGCCAGTAGCCACGTATCTTCCCCTTCGGGGCAGTACCGGGATCTCGCACCCTGCGAGACCCGAATCGTTGCTGATTACCCCGCCCGGAGTTGGACACCGGAAAAACAAAAGTGCACCTGTTGGCTACAACCAGCAGGCGCACAGAAAATTCCATGGGAACCACAGCAGCAATTAACGTTAGCACGCCAGGCGACCGGGCCGGCGGGATATCTCGATCTTGTGCCGGCCGGCGAATCCGGCCCCGACCCGCGCGATGCCGCGCCGATCGCGCGCCGATCCCGCGATCGCACGCCGGGTGCGACCATGGACGCTCCTCCGCCCCGCCGGCCTCCCGGCGCAAGCTTCCCCGAAGGGTTCGCGTGTCCTCCTCCGACTTCCCCGCCTCCGACGCCTCCGCCCAGCCGATCCCCCTGCCCACCGTCGGCACTCCCCTGAGCCTGGAGGACGTCAGCGCGGTCGGCGGCTGCGGCGACGGGTGCGGGTGCGCCGGCGGTGGTGTCGACATCGACGCCGATCTGCTCGACGCGTTCGTCACCGAGCAGGTGCTCGTCCGCCTCGAAACCGAGCCGGCCTTCGTCGCCCGGTCCATCGCGGCGCTCGCCGCGACCGACGACCTGGATGCCGAACTGGCCGAGGAGATCGAGGAGTTGGAGTCCGACCCGGTGCTCCTGCTGGACGTGCTCGGGGCCACCCGGCAGACCCTGCCGGACATGGAGTCGGACGCCGTGGTGCTGCTCTTCCGCTACGTGATCGACCACGTCGCACTCGGCCCGGAGGAACTGCCGCTGGAGGATCGGGTGCTGATCGAGTGGCGGGTGCCGCCGGTTCAGGCCTGACCCGAACGCGTCCCGCGGGCCGGCGCGGAGCCGTTCCCGGCCGCCTCCGGGAGCGGCTCCGCGGCCGGCGGGAGCACGGCTTCGCCGGCCCGCGGCGCGCGCTCGGACGCGGGCCGCAACCGGCCCGAGAACAGGAATCCGGACCCGAGGCCGATCAGCGCCGCCGAGAAGTGGCCGATCGTGGTGAAGTCCGGGAGATCGCCGTACCACTGCGCGGACGAGAACGGGTACAGCAGGCACGCGAGCGCCCACCACGGCCGCAGCCGCCCGGGCAGCAGCGGCGTGATCGCCGCTATGGCCGCCATCGAGGCGTAGCTCACCCCGTAGTCGAGCGTGTACCGAATGTCCTCCGGATAGGTCCCGTGGTGGATCGCCGCGATCAGCACGACCGCTGTGACGAGCGTCGCACCCACGTGCCCGAGCACCGTGATCCCCACCGCACGCAGCGTGCCGATCCGGTGCTCCAGGAACGCCATGCACACCCCGATCCCGAACCCGATGGTCAGCAGGTTGCCCATCAGCGTGCCGTGCACGTCGGCCAGCATCAGGCTGCCCGCCATCGCGCGCAGCGGACGGTGGCCGAGGTTGTCGAGGTTGGTGCTGATGTCCGCCAGGAGGCGATCCGCGGCCGCGTCGGACATGAGCCATCCGACCACGATCCCGTCGATCGCGAGCAGGATCAGCACGGCGAACGTCGCCGGGCTGCGGCGCGGGTATCCGACGAGTCCGCGCAATGGGCTCGCGGGGTTCCGACTCACGGTGCGACTCTCCTTGTGCCGGCGTGGGGACGCGGCGGGAAACCACCATGCTGCATCACCAGGACAAGCCGGCGCGGCCCGGCCCCCGGATCCGGGCGGCCGACGATTCGGTGGGCGCCGAAACGACCCGCGCCTACCGTCGTGCCCGAAACCGAGTCCGCCGCCGGCGCGCACGCCGCGCACCGGCAACGCAGAGGGGTCCACACGATGTCGGATGTACGTCTTCGCCCGGCGACCGGTCCCGATCGGCGCGCCCTCGCGGCGGCCGGGGTCACGGTCTTGTTCTGGGCGTCCGCGTTCGTGTCCATCCGCAGCGCGGGCGAGCACTTCGCGCCCGGGGCGCTGGCCCTGGGGCGCATGCTCTGCGGTTCGCTCGTGCTCGGGGTGATCCTGCTCGTGCGCCGCGAGGGTCTGCCGCCGCGCGCCGCGTGGCCCGGCATCCTGCTCTCCGGCGTGTTGTGGTTCGGCCTGTACATGGCGGTGCTGAACTGGGGCGAGCGCGAGGTGGACGCGGGCACCGCGGCGATGGTGGTCAACATCGGCCCGATCGCCATCGCGCTGCTCGGCGGATGGCTGCTCAAGGAGGGCTTCGCGCCGCGACTGCTGGCGGGTATCGGCGTCTCGTTCGCGGGCGCGGTCGTGGTCGGCGTCTCGATGTCCGACGGCGGTGGGGCGCCGCTGCTGGGGGTGGGCCTGTGCGTGCTGGCCGCGCTGTCCTACGCGGCCGGTGTGGTCGCGCAGAAGCCCGCGCTGCGTCACGCCTCCGCGCTCCAGGTCACCGCGTACGGGTGCTTCGTCGGCATGTCGTGCTGCCTGCCGTTCGCGGGACAACTGGTCACGCAGACCGCCGACGCCCCGCCGGCGGCCACGCTCAACGTGATCTACCTGGGCGTCTTCCCGACCGCGCTGGGCTTCACCACGTGGGCGTACGCGCTGGCCCGCACCAGCGCCGGCCGGATGGGCAGCACCACCTACGCGGTGCCGGCCGTCGTGGTCCTGCTGGCCTGGGTGTTCCTGAGCGAGGTGCCCGGCCCGCTGACCTTCGTCGGCGGCGCGTTGTGCCTGGCCGGCGTCGCGGTCTCGCGCGGCGGTGCCCGGCGGCCGGTCGCCGGGTCCGACCGCGAGGCCGCCGATTCCCCGCCGGTGGGGCAGGATCTTCCCGGACGGTGACGGGACGAGGGAGATGTCGTGACAGTGGTGGGTCGGGTTCTGACGGACCGGTACGAACTCGTCGAACAGCGCGGTCGCGGCGGCCTCGGCCGGGTGTGGGCCGCGCGGGATCTGACCGAGTCCCGCGACGTCGCGGTCAAGCTGCTGCACGGCCCGCCGGACGACGAGGCCGCGGAGGTGTTCGTGCGCGAGGCACGGGCCGCGGCGGCGCTGACGCACCCCGGCCTGGTCCCGGTGTCCGACGTCGGGCAGGACACCGACGGCACGCCGTTCCTGGTCACCGAGTTGCTCACCGGTCGCGACCTGCGGGCGACGCTGCGCGCGGGGCTGCCCGAGGTGTCGAGCGTGCTGGCGTGGGCGACGCAGATCTGCGCCGCGCTCGAACACGCGCACGGGGCCGGGCTGGTGCACGGCGATCTCAAGCCCGCCGACCTGTTCGTGTCCGACGACGGCCGGGTCCGGGTGCTCGACCTCGGCCTGGCCGGTCGCCTCGCCCCGGTCGCCGCGACCGGCACACACCTGCTCGGGACCCTCGCCTACACCGCGCCCGAGCGCCTGCGCGGCCAGGCCGCCGCCCCCGGCTCGGATCTGTACGCGCTGGGCTGCGTGCTCTACGAACTGCTCACCGGGACCCCGCCGTTCGGCACCGGTGACGTCGCCGCCACGGTGTACGCCCAGCTCGATCGGGTCCCCGAGCCGCCGGAGCGGCGCCGCCCCGAGCTGCCGCCGCACGTGAGCCGGCTGGTCCTGGACCTGCTGGCGAAGGACCCCGCGCACCGCCCCGCCGGCGCGGCCGCGGTCGCCGCGCGGCTGACCCAGGCGCCGCCGCCCGCCCCCGCCGATCGCCCCCGGCCGCCCGCCGCACCGCCGATGATGCCGCCCCCGCCTCCGCCCGGCCCGCCGCTCCCCGCCGACCGCATCTCCTTGGCGAAACCCCTCCGGGCGGCCGTCGAGGCGCCCGCCGAGGACGACGAACCGCAGCTCCGCAGGGCGGCGGCGGCCGGCGATCCGGACGCCGCCGTGCAACTCGCCTTCCACCTCGCGGACACCGGCCGGGAGAGCGAGGCCGAGGCGCTGTACCGCGAGGCGCTGGCCCGCAACCACCCGGAGGCCGCGAACGATCTCGCCGACCTGCTCGCCGCGCACGATCGCGCCGCCGAGGCCGAGGAGTTGTACCGCCACGCGCTCGCCCAGGGGCATCCGGACGCCGCGAACAACCTCGGCCGGCTGCTGGTCCGGCTCGGCCGGGCGCCCGAGGCGGAGATGCTCTTCCGGCACGCCTCGGCGCACGGTCACGACGACGCGGCGAACAACCTGGGCCTGCTGCTCGCCGGCTCCGGCCGCCTCGACGAGGCCGAGCAGTTGTTCCGGCATGTGTACGCGCAGGGCCACCCGGACGCGGCGATCAACCTGGCCGGGCTGCTGGGCGCGCGCGGCCGATTCAAGGAGGCCGAGAAGCTCTACCGCCGCGCGTTCGCCGAGGGCCACCCGGACGCCGCGCTCGGCTTCGCCGGGCTCCTGGAGCGCCGGGGCCGCACCCGCGAGGCGGAGGAGATGTACCGCCGTGCCCTGGCCGAGGGGCATCCGGCGGCGGCCGGGCAACTCGCCCGCTTCCTCGACCTCCTCGGCCGCGGCCAGGAAGCGATGTGGCTGCGCTCGTAGCACCCGCGTCCGGCGGCGGGCCCCGCCCGCCGTCGGATCCTCGGCGTCAGTCCGCGAAGACCTCACGGAGCTTGGCCTCCTGGTCGCCGGACAGGTTGCTGCGCACCAGTTCGGCCTGGGACCCGCCGAACGCCTCGTGCACCCGGTCCACCACGGCGTTCGAGGTCATCACGAACAGCGCGGAGGTGCCGGGGGTGATCTGCCGGCGCACCTCGGCGACGAAGTCGTCGTCGATGCCGACGTCGCTCATGCTGCCGCCGAGCGCGCCCGCCGCCGCGCCGATCGCCGCGCCGAGCAGCGGCACGAAGAAGATCAGACCGAAGAGCATCCCCCAGAAGGTGCCGGACAGCGCGCCGATCCCGGTGAGGCTGTTGAGCTGCTTCGTCTTGGGCTTCTTCGCGTCCTCGGGCCACCACACCACGGCCGCGTCGTGTACCTGCACGAGTTCCTGCTTCTGGAGCGCGAGCAGGGTCTGTTCGGCGTCGGCGGCGCCGTGCGCGGTGGGGAACTTCCAGACGGTGAGCGTGGACACGGGACAACCTCCGGTATCGACAGGAAACCGCCACGCACGGAAAGCCCTGGCGGGTCCGTGCGTGGCGGATGGTGCGGACGGTGCGGGGTCAGGCCATCGGTTCGTCGCGATCGATGTCCCTGCGGTGCGCGCCGGTCCCGGTCCGCTGGGCCTCGTCCCGGGCGCGCCATTCGGAAACGCTGTCCTCCGAGTAGCCCTGCGCGGCGCCCCAACGGACGGTCAGCGCGAACAGGACCACCAGGTCGAGCGCGATCACGATGGTGGACCAGGCCGGGTGCGCGGCCAGGAAGCCGATCTGTCCGACGATGTTCAGCATCACCAGCACCGAGCCGACCACGCGGGCCCAGGTCGCGCCGGTGAGCAGTCCCATACCGACGAGCAGTTGCAGCCCGCCGAAGATCAGCAGGATCACGCCCCACGTGTCGTAGCTCCACACCAGGAGCTGACCGGACGCGGTGACGAAGTAATCGTCCTCGAACAGTGCCGCGAACCCTTGGAAGAGGTTGAGCACACCCAGGACGAGCAGAGTGCAGGCGGCGAATGCCACCCATCCGGACCAAGCGCTCGACCTGCCCATTTTGCTGTTCATGGCCTACTCCCAACCCCGGCCGGGCAGCCGGGCGGTGTTGCCTCGTACCGCTTGCCTGCCGTCGTGGGGGTCCACGACCTTGCAACACGGCTTCTCGCACTTTGACACGTAATTGGGCGATTTGCACCTTTATGATCCCCCTCCCCTCCGTACACCATTCGTCCGCTGTGAGTAGACGTCCGTTTTTCATGGAACCGGCTCGGGACACAGCGTCACGAATGGTCATGAACGGTCACGAGCGGGAGGGCGCCTCCGATGTCCCAGTCAGCCGAGCAGGGCCGGAGCCGGCATCGGTTGCGGCTCGCGGTGGCGTGTCTGCTGCTGGTCCTCGCGTGCGTCCTCACCCCGGTCGCGGTGGTCGCCGTGTGGGCCGACGACGAGATCGGCAACACCGATCGTTTCGTCGCCACGATGGCGCCGCTGTCCTCGAACGAGGCCGTGCAGGACGCCGTCGCCGCCCGGGGCACCGCCGCCGCCGTGCAGGCGGTGGACGTGTCCGGCCTGAGCAACGCGCTGCGCGAGGCGCTCGGGCTGGACCTGAACAACGGATCGGGACCGGTGTCCGGATCGATCCGGGGCCTGTTGAACGAGTCGGTCGGTCAGGCCGCGCAGGCCTTCGTCACCAGCGACGCGTTCGCCGTCGTGTGGCGCGAGGCGCTCCGCGCCGCCCACGCGTCCGCGCTGGCCGCGCTCAAGGGCGAGGACGAGGGCGCGGTGACCTCGACCGGCGGAGAGGTGGTGCTGGATCTGGGGCCGGTGGTCGACGGGGTCCGCAAAAATCTGGCGGCCGGGGGCATCCCGTTGGCGACCGGCATCCCGGACACCGATCGCCGGTTCGTGCTGTTGCACCGTGAGGGCCTGCGCAAGGGCCAGGACGTGTTCCGCGTCGTCGACGAGGCCGGGACCTGGCTGCCGATCGCCGTGGTGCTGCTCTTCCTCGCGGGCGTGTGCGTCGCGCCACGGCGTCGCCGGGTGATCATGTGGGCGGGTGTGGGCACCGTGCTCGCGATGATCGTGCTCGCCATCGCGCTCGTCGTCTCCCGCCGGATCTACCTGGACGATTTGCCTCGGGACATCTCCCGGGACGCCGGGGCGGCGATCTTCGACGCGCTGATCCGATTCCTCCGCGACACCACCCTCACGCTGACGATCACCGCGGCCGCGGTCGTGATCGCGGCGTTCCTGGTCGGCCCGGCGCGGTCGGCCGGGAAACTCCGGCGCGGGCTGGCCGCCGGCCCCGACGCGGCGGGCGGCGCGCTGGCTCGGACCGGTGCGGGCACCGGGTCGGTGGGCCGGTTCGTGGCCGCGCGACGAGGCCCGCTGTACGCCCTGGTGGGCGTGCTCGGCGGGATCTGGCTGGTGTTGTGGGACCACCCGACGGTGGGCTCGGTCCTGCTGGTCCTGGGGGTGGTCGTGGCTGTCGTGGCCGTACTGGAGGTGATCGCGGCGGCCGGGGCGCGGGAGCCGGTCGCGCTCGACCGGTGAGTGTGCGGGCGCCGGCCCGGGGATTCGTGCCGCGACTGCGGGGCCGGCTGAAGGACCTGCCGGTGATGGCCTTCGTGGGTCGGCTGACCACCAGGTTCCTGGTCGTCAACAGCATCGAGGCGGCCACCACCCTGGCCGCGAAGATGTTCCTGGCCGGCGTCCCGGCGCTGTTCGTGTTCGCCGCGTTCGCACCGGAAGCCTTGCGCGAGGAGTTGCGCGACTCGCTGCGTGCCGTGCTCGGCCTGCCGGCCGGCTCGCTGGACGAGGTCGCCCGGGTCCACGACGCGGGTGCGCACCTGCGCCAACAGACCGGTGCGGCCAGTGCGGTGTTCACCCTCCTGATGGCGGTCCAGGTGGCCCGGTCCTTGCAACGGTTGTGCCGACGGGCGTGGTTCGTGCGCGCGACCGGCTTCAGTCTGCGGCTGATCCTGCGCTGGCTGCTGTGTATGTCGGTGTGGCTGGTCGCGCTGCTGCTCCAGTCGCAGTTTCACGAGGGGTTCGGCGTCGGGCCCTGGCTCGGCGTGGTGATGCTGTTCGTGGCCTCGATGCTGGTCTGGTGGTGGACCCAGTACCTGTTCCTGGAGGGCCGGATCGGCTGGTTGCCGCTGTTGCCCAGCTCGCTGTTGGCCTCGCTGGGCACGGTCGGCGTGCAGTACGGCTCACATCTGGTGATGCCCAGGGCGGTGGCCCGCAGCGTGGCCGAGTTCGGTCCGTTCGGACTGATGCTGACCCTGATGTCATGGCTGGTCGTGGCCAGCGCGGTGGTGGTCTTCGCGATCACCATCGGTGCGTTCCTGGCCGAGGAGGAGCCGCTGCGCGGCCTGCTCGGGGCACCCGCGCCGCCGTCGACCATCGACCCCCGTCAATTCTGACCGGAGGTCTGTCCGGTGCGCCGGAACTCGGACGGCGACTGTTGCACGCGGCGGGAGAACAGCCGCGCGAAATAGGCCGGATCGTCGTAGCCGACGTTGCGGGCCACCTCGTGGATGGACTGGTCGGTGGCCAGGAGCAGGCGTTTGGCCCGGGACAACCGGGTGCGCACGATGTACTCCTTGGGGGTGGTGCCGGTCGCGCGCTGCATCTCGCTGCGCAACCCCGCCTCGTCCAGGCCCAGTCGGCGGGCGTGCTCGCCGACGGTGAGCGGCTCGGTGGCGTGCTCGTCGAAGTAGCGGACCACCCGCGAGCCGTCCTCGTCGACCCGGATCGTCTTCAGGTCGATGATCAACTGGTGCACGATCGCCGAGGTGACCACCTCGCGGTTGGGCGCGCCCGGCTCCACCGCGGTCAGCAGGCGGTCGAAGCCCTGGCGCAGCGGCCGCACCCCGCCCAGCGACATCACCGGCTCGGTCCGGTCCAGGAAGCCCAGGTCCTCGTACGCCGCGGCGGTCGGTCCCTCGAACAGCACCCAGTGCTCGCGCCAGCCGGTGGGGTCGGGGCTGTACGCGTGGTACTCGCCGGGGAAGAGCAGGAAGGCCGCGGGCGCCTGGACCGGGATCCGCGGCGCGTGTCGGTTGCCCGAGCGGAACCAGCCCGATCCACCGGTGATCAGGGTGAGTTGGTAGCAGCCCAGCACCCGGCCCTCGAACTGCATGGCGGTGACCTGCTGCCACCCCACGCCCAGGCACACCAGGCCGAGCCGCTGGTGTTCCCGGGCGGGCGTGAGGTAGCGCGCGAAGATCATGGTGCGCCGATCGTACGGCGGCGGGCGGCGGGCGTGCGGCGGTTGTTCACGCCTTCACCCCGCCCGCGACCAGGTCGGTGCGCCAGAACCGCTGGAGCGACCAGAAGGCGGCGACCAACGGGATCACCGACACCAGCGCGCCGACCACGACCAGGTTGGCGTGCGGCTGGTTGGGGTCGCTGTTCCACGCGTTCAGGCCCAGCGTGACCGGCCACAGGTGCTGGTCGTTGAGGGTGATCAGGGGCAGGAAGAAGTTGTTCCACACGGCGACCAGTTGGAACAGGAAGATGGTCACCAGCGCGGGCGACATGATCCGCAGGCCGATGGTGCGAAAGATCCGGAACTCGCTCGCACCGTCCAGGCGGGCCGCCTCGATCAGTTCGTCCGGCACCGAGGCCTCGGCGTAGGTCTTGGCCAGGAACACGCCGAACGGGCTCACCGCGGCGGGCAGCAACACCGCCCAGACGGTGTCGACCAGGTGCACCTTGGAGAGCATCAGGTAGATCGGCAGCGCGAGCATCGGGGTGGGGATCAGCACCGCGCCCAGGATCACCGAGAAGATCGCGCCCCGCCCGCGGAACCGGTACTTGGCCAGCGCGTAGCCGGCCATCGCGGCCAGCAGGGTGGCCACCACGCCGCCGCCGACCGCGTACAGCACCGAGTTGAACACCCAGCGCAGGAAGATGCCGCCGTCCTCGGAGAAGAGTTGGCGCAGGTTGGCACCCAGGTTCCAGTCGGCGAACCAGAAGCCGTTGCTGCCGAACAGGTCACTGGAGGACTTGGTCGAGGAGACCAGCAGCCACCACACCGGCATCAGGAAGTAGGTCGCCACCAGGAACAGGAACGAGGTGGTCAATACCTGCGAACGCATGGGCGTGGTACGACCCTTGCCCACCCGGGTCGCGGGTCGCGGCGTACGTTCGCGGACCGGGCTCGCGGGCGGTGTGGTCAGCGTCGTCACAGCGAGGACCTGCCGTTCGTGAGCCGGGCGGAGAGCTTGAGGACCACGAAGGACAACACGCACGTGCCCAGGGCGAGCAGCACCGAGACGGCGGCGCCCTGGCCGTAGTCGTTGTTCTCGACGGCCTTGTGGTAGGCGGACATGATCGGCGTGTAGTCCGCGTCCACGGACGAGGTCAGCGGTCGCAAAACGCGCGGTTCGGTGTAGAGCTGGAGCGTGCCGATCACCGAGAACACGGTGGTGAGCGCGATCGCCGGGGCCACCAGCGGAACCTTGATCCGCCACGCCGTGCGCCATGGTCCGCAACCGTCCAACTCGGCCGCCTCGTACAGCTCTTGCGGGATGGCCTGGAGCGCGGAGTAGATGACCAGCATGTTGTAGCCGGTCCAGGTCCAGGTGACCACGTTCGCGATCGACCACAACACGGCGTCCTCGCCGAGGAAGTCGGAGGGCAGGCCGACCGCGTCGAGCACGCTCACCACCGGGCTGGATCGCGGCATGTAGAGGAAGGCCCACAAGATGGTGGCGACCACGCCGGGGATCGCGTAGGGCAGGAAGTAGGCGGTGCGGAAGAAGCCCTTGAGCCGGGCCGACTTCGCGTCCAGGAGCAGCGCGAGCACCAGCGCGAGGCCGAGCATCACCGGCACCTGGACCACGCCGAACAGCAGCACCCGGCCCACGCCGTGCCACAGCGCGTCGTCGTGCAGCGCCTTGGTGTAGTTCTCGAAGCCCGCGTACACCCGCTTCGGCGGGGTCAGGCCCAGGCCGGAGCGCTGCATCTTGTGCAGGCTCTCGACGATCGCGTAGCCGACGGGGACCGCGTACATCGCGGCGAACAGCACGCCGAAGGGCGTAAGGAACATCAGGGGTGCGGACCGCCGGCGCTTGCGCCGCGGGATCGGTGCGCTCAAGGGCGGGCTCCCGGTGGATGGTGCGGTTGATTGGAACCGGTGGGTGGGGCCGACGGCGGCGTGCCCGCCGTCCGCGCGAGGTGACGCGGGACGACGGGGCACGGTGCGAACCGCCCGCTACGTCGGGGTGGTGACGGCGGGTCAGCCCGCGGCGGCCTTCAGTCCCTTGTCCTGGACGGCCTTGATCGTGGTGCCCTGGACGCCGGTCAGCGCGTCGGCGAGCTTGCCGTTGCCGGCGCCGGCCTTGCCGAGCCGGTCGGTCAGGTCGGCGGAGACCTGGGTCATCGTGGGACCCCACTGCCAGCCGGCCGGGACCTGCGCGGCGGACTCCCTGAAGATGTCGTAGATCTTCGCGTTGCCGAAGTACGCGGACGGCTGCCGCATCGCCTCCAGGTCCGCCCCGGCGGTGGCCGCCGGGTAGATGCCCGCGTCCTTGACCAGCGTGGTCAGGCTCGCGGTGTCGCTGCTCATCCAGTCCGCGAAGGCGACCGCGGCCTTGGTGTTCTTGCAACCCTTGAGCACGGCCGTGCCGGAACCGCCGATGTTGCCGGTGGCCTTGCCGTTCGCGTCCCACTGCGGCATCGGCGCGACCGCCCACTTGCCCGCCGCGTCCTTGGCGTTCTCCTCCAGCAGCGCGGTGAACCACACCGGGCCGACATAGCTGGCCACGCTGCCGTCGCCGAACCGCTTGTACCAGTCGGGGGTGAAGGTCGGGTCGGACGAGACGACCTTCCTGTCCAGCAACTGCTGCCAGTACTGGGCGACCTTCTGCGTGCCGGGCTCGGTGAGCGAGACCTTCCAGGTCTCGCCCTCGGGCTTGAACCAGCTGCCGCCGTTCTGCCAGGCCATGCCCGCGTACCACCACGGGTCGTTGCCACCGAAGGCCGAGTAGGCCACCGCCGGGTCGGCCGTGTGCACCTTGTCCGCCTGCTGGGCGAACTCGTCCCAGGTCTTGGGCGGGGTCAGGCCGTTCCTGGCGAACACGTCGGTGCGGTAGAACATCGCCACCGGGCCGGTGTCCACCGGGATCCCGTAGGTCTTGCCCGCGACGCTCATCTGCGACCAGGCGCCGGCCGAGTACTTCGACTTGACCGCCGCCGCTTCCTTGTCCACGTCCTGGAGCGCGCCCTCGACCAGGAAGCTGGGCAGCGTCTCGTAGCCCATCTGCGCCAGGCACGGCGCGTTGTTCGCCTTCACCGCGGCGAGCATCTTGGCGTAGCCGCCCTTGGAGCCCGGCTCGACCTTGTTGTAGTTGACGTGGATGTCGGGGTGCGCGGCGTTGAACGCGGTCACGGCCTTGTCGTAGGCCGGGTTCCAGCCCCAGAAGTCGAGCTGGGCGGTGCCCTGGCCCCCGGCCTTGTCGCCCTGTGCCGCCTTGTCGGTCCGGTCGCCGGAGTCCGAGTCGGAGCCGCAGGCGGTGAGCACGGTCAGGGCCGCGATCGTGGCCGCGACGGCGGCGCGCCGGGCCGTCCCGCCGGCTCGGCGCGAGGAGCGCGAAGCGGCGGGTGACGACGAGCGCGGAACGCGGGTGCTACCCCACATGAGGTGGCCGTCCCTTCGGGAAATGGGCAGGGCTCGACGGAGCCCGGCGCGTGGTCGGAGGCAGTGGAGGCTGTCTTGGCCGCCGATCATGTGCCCTGCCCGACAAGGCGTCAACGGGTTGCCGCCGCCCTCGTGCCTTAGTCGCAGTGATCCTCAAGAAAAGTCCAAGTGCGTGGTCACCGAATGGCAAGGAAGGTGAACCAGAGAGTATCCACCCTGGTGAGAGCCTCGACAGGACGGGTAGCGGAATGCAAAAAAGTCCACGACACCGTGAAGAAGAGTGCACATCCGGGCCGCGCGCCTCGTGCACGATGATCCGGTCCCACCGCACGGATCTGCCCGAGGAGTGTCTTGACCACCCCCAGCCTCGTCCCGAGTCGAGACGGCTTCGCCCTCGACGGCAGGCCGTTTCGCATGCTCTCCGGTGCCCTGCACTACTTCCGCGTCCACCCCGGGCAGTGGGACGACCGGCTCACCCGGCTGCGCGGCCTGGGTCTGAACACGGTCGAGACCTACGTCGCCTGGAACGTGCACGAACCCACCCCGGGACGCTTCGACTTCACCGGCGGCAAGGACCTGGTCGCGTTCCTGCGCGCGGCCGAGCGGCACGGGCTCAAGGCGATCGTCCGGCCCGGCCCCTACATCTGTGCGGAGTGGGAGTTCGGCGGCCTGCCCGCGTGGCTGCTCAAGGATCCGGGGATGCGGCTGCGGTGCGCCCACCCGCCGTACCTGGCCGCCGTGGACCGCTACCTCGACGCGGTCATGCCGCTGCTGGAGCCGCTGCTCGCCGAGCACGGCGGGCCGGTGATCGCGCTCCAGGTGGAGAACGAGTACGGCAGCTACGGCAACGACGTCGCGCACCTGCGGCACCTGGTCGAGGGGCTGCGCCGGCGCGGCGCGAACGGACTGCTGTTCACCTCCGACGGGCCCACCGAACCGATGCTCCAGGGCGGGACCGTGGCCGGCGTGTTGCCCACGGTGAACTTCGGCTCGCGCGCGGACGAGGCGTTCGCGACGCTGCGCCGCTGGTCGCCGGACGGGCCGCCGGTGTGCATGGAGTTCTGGAACGGCTGGTTCGACCACTGGCGCGACCCGCACCACGTGCGGGACGCGGCGGACGCGGCGGGCGTGCTCGACGACATGCTCGCGGCCGGCGGGTCGGTGAACCTGTACATGGCGCACGGCGGCACCAACTTCGGGCTGATGAACGGCGCCAACGAGCACGAGGGCGTCTACCAACCGACGGTGACCAGCTACGACTACGACGCGCCGATCGGCGAGGCCGGCGAGCTCACCGAGAAGTACTGGGCCCTCCGCGAGGTGATCGGGCGCTACGCGCCGCTGCCGGCCGAACCGCCGCCGGCCCTACCGCCCCGGATCAAGCTCGGCGAGGTCGCGCTGCCCTCGGCGGCGGCGCTGCTCGCGCACGTCGAGGACCTGTCCGCGCCCGTGTACTCGCCCGGCACGCTGACCATGGAGGAGCTCGATCAGGCGTACGGCTTCGTCCTGTACCGCACGTGGGTCAGCGGCCCGCGCGAGGCGGCGCCGCTGCACGTGGACGGGCTGGCCGACCGGGCGCAGGTGTTCCTGGACGGGGTGCCGATCGCGGTGCTCGACCGCGGCGAGGGCGGTTCGGCCTCGTGCGAGCTTGCCATTCCCGCCGGCGGCGCGCGCTTGGACCTGCTGGTGGAGAACTGCGGGCGGATCAACTACGGGCCCGGCCTGCACGACCGCAAGGGCATCACCCGGGGTGTGCGGTTGGAGCGGCAGAACCTGTTCGGCTGGCAGATGTACCCGCTGCCGTTGGACGCGCCGGGCGGGCCGGTGTTGCCGGACGCCGCCGGGCCGATCCCGGCGGGCGTACCGGTGCTGCGCTCGGGCACCTTCGAGGTGGAGGCGGTCGGGGACACCTTCGTCCGGCTGGACGGGTGGACCAAGGGGCTGGTCTGGATCAACGGCTTTCTGCTCGGCCGCTACTGGAGCACCGGTCCGCAGCGCACGCTGTACGTTCCGGCGCCGGTGCTGCGCGCGGGGGCGAACGCGGTGACCGTGCTGGAACTGCACGGCCCCGGCGGAGCACAGGTCACCTTCACGGACACGCCCGACCTCGGCGAACCCGCGGCGGCGCCGATCGAGTAGGCGGGCGCGGTCGCCCGCCGGGTGGGCCGACGGGCAGCTCGCGCGGGCGCGGAGCCGCCGATCGCGCGGCGGGCCTCAGTCCGCGTCCGGTTCGCTGTGGCCGGCTCGGCGGGCCAGGTCGACGAACAGTCGCGCCGAGCGGGTGCGGGCGTTCTCCTTGCAGACCAGCATGATGCCGCGGCGCAGCGGCGGGTCGAGCGAGCGGATCACGGCCGAGTCGCCGAACACGTCCTCGGCCACGTCCCGGTACCAGATCAGCGAACCCTCGCCGTTGAGGACGCCGGCGACCCAGTTGACCCGGTCGTTGTGCTCGCAGGCGCCGATCGGCCGCACGCCCATCTCGGCGAACATCGCCTCGAATTGCGAGCGCCGCTCGCTGCCGCGCTCCGGGAGCACCATCGGGAGGCCGTCCAGCGCGTTCCAGGGCACCGGGTCCGGCAGCCGCGTGTCCGGCGGCGAGACGAGCACCACCTCGGCGTCGGCCAGCCGGTAGGTGCGCAGGTCGCCGGGCCCGGGCGCGTCCGCCACCCCGATCTCGGCGGTGCCCGACCGTACCGCGGCCAGCACCGCTCCACGCGCGTCGTGCCGGGTCACCTCGATCGGCGCCTCGGGGTGCTCTCCCGCGAACGCCGCGACCAGTCGGGCCACGCGGCCGATCGCGAGCGTGGATGTGGTGGCGACGGTCAGCGTCGGCTCGGAGACCGGACCGGCCACCCGGCCGATGTCCTCGATCGCGGTGACGGTGTCGAGCACGGTCCGGGCGAGCCGGACCACCCGGGAGCCCTCGGCGGTCAGTCCCACCGTCCGGCCTTCGCGCACGAACAGTTCGGCGCCCAACTCGTGTTCGAGTGCCTTGAGCGCCCGCGACAGCGCGGACTGGGCGACGTAGAGGGCTTCGGCGGCGGCGGTCATGGTGCCGAAGTTCGCGACGGCGACGAGGTAGCGGAGCTGCTGGAGGGTCACGCGCCGCACCATAACGGTCACACCACCCATACCGGCAGGGTGCGAAACCGGCCAATTCCCTTTCGTGGAACGGTGGTGTGGGTGGGTCGGGTGAATCTCCAGGGCATCGGTGTATGCCGAGCGGGCAAGGATCGACTGTGCGGAGACCGCGCGTCCGGGTCGGTCCGGCGGGGCGCTCGGCCCGTGTCCCGCTTGGTCGAGCGGGGTCCCGAGCCGGGACTGCCGAAGCCTGTTCGGGCAAGTCGCGGCGGCCGACCCGTCGTTGACTCCTCGTTGCCGGAAACCGACGATACGGCGCAGTGATTCGGCTACGGCCGATTTTTCGACCTCATACCGCTTTCGGATGCGGGGCGCGTTTCTTCGGCATCGGCGTGCACGCCGCGATTCGCCGTGCCCGGAGCCGGGTTCGCGTGTTCTCTCCACCGCACCGTTCATCCTGCCGCACGGTTTCCGAACGGAGGCACGCCCCCATGACGTCGCAGTCCCCGCGTCGCGATCAGGTCCTCGCAGTGAGCCCCTTTGGTCGTCCCAACGCCCGACTCGTGATCGCCGCGCACCGGGCCGGCGCGCTCGGGGTGCTCGACCTCGGCCGCGATCGCGACGCGGCGCTCGGCGAGTTGGCCGAAGCGTCGGCGGTCCCGTCCTTCGGGGTCCGGGTACCGGTGGGCTGTCCGCTGGAACCGCGTGAACTACCCGCGCACGTGCACGTCGTGCTGCTGGCGCCCGATGCGCCGTGGGCGCCCGCGACCGTCGGGCCGGGGCGGCGGGTCCTGGTCGAGGTCACCTCGGCCGACCAGGCCCACGCGGCGGTCGCGGCCGGGGCCGAGGGGGTGATCGCGCGCGGCGCCGAGAGCGGTGGACGGTGCGGCGAGCTGACCACGTTCGTACTGCTCCAGCAGTTGCTCGCGGACGAGCGGGTGTCGGTCCCGGTGTGGGCGGCCGGTGGCATCGGCCCGCACACCGCCGCGGCGGCGGTCGCGGGCGGGGCCGCCGGGGTGCTGCTCGACACCCAACTGGCCCTGGTGGCCGAGAGTACGGTGCCCGCCGACGTCGCGGCGGCGGTGCGCGCGATGGACGGCAGCGAGACCGTGGTGATCCGGGGCCACCGGGTATATCGGCGTCCGGACCTGCCGATCTCGCGGCTGGCCGGACCGGAGGGCGATCCGGCCGCCGTGTCGGGCGCGGGCGGACTGCGCCGGGAGTTGCTCCCGGTCGGCCAGGACGGCGCGTTGGCGGGCCGGCTCGCCGACCGCTACGGCACGGCCGGCCGGGTGCTGCACGCGGTGCGCGAGGCGATCGTGGACCACGTGGCCTCGGCCGCCCGGCGCGGTGTGGGTCCCAGGCCGGTACAGGGGCCGATGACCCGGGTCAGCGATCGGGCCGCGTTCGCGCACTCGGTCGCCCGGGCGGGCGGGTTGCCCTTCCTGGCGCTGTCCCTGCTGCGCGGCCCGGAGGTGGGCGCGCTGCTCACCGAGACCGCCGAGGCCCTCGGCGACCTGCCGTGGGGCGCGGGCCTACTCGGATTCGCCCCGCCGGCACTGCGCGACGAACAGCTCGCCGCGGTGCTCGCCGCCCGGCCGCCGTACGCGTTGATCGCGGGTGGTCGCCCGGGGCAGGCCGCGCCCCTGGAGGCCGCCGGGATCCGCACCTATCTGCATGTGCCCTCCCCCGGACTGGCGGCGCAGTTCCTGCGCGAGGGTGCCCGGCGCTTCGTCTTCGAGGGCACCGAGTGCGGCGGGCACGTCGGGCCGCGCGCGAGCTTCCCGTTGTGGGAGGCGCAACTGGACGAGTTGTTGTCGTACGCCGAACGGCACGGCGGCGCGGCCGGGTTGGACGTGCTGTTCGCGGGCGGGATCCACGACGCGCGTTCGGCCGCGATGGTCGCCGCGGCGGCGGCCCCGCTGGTCGAGCTGGGCGCCTCGGTCGGCGTGCTGATGGGCACCGCGTACCTGTTCACCCGCGAGGCGGTGGAAGGTGGCGCGATCCTGCCCGGTTTCCAGGCCGCGGCGATCGAGTGCGCGTCGACCGCGCTGGTGCGGACCGCGCCCGGGCACGCGACCCGCTGCGCCGGCACGCCGTTCGTGACCGCGTTCGAGGACAGTCGGCGTGAGTTGGAGGCGCGTGGCGTGCCGCCCCGGCAGGTCTGGGCCGAGTTGGAGCAGCTCAACCTGGGCCGCTTGCGGATCGCCAGCAAGGGTCTGCGGCGCGAGGCGGGCGAGTTGGTCGCGGTGGACGCGGAGGCGCAGCGTCGGGACGGGATGTTCATGCTGGGCCAGGCCGCGGTGCTGCGATCGGCGCCGACCGACGTCGCCACGCTGCACCACGAGATCACCACCGGATCGGCCGCGTGGCTGGCCCGCCGGGTGCGCGAGCTGGGCGGGTCGCCGCGATCGGCCGCGCCCCGACCGCAGGATGTCGCGATCGTGGGCATGGCCTGTGTGCTCCCGGGTGCCCCGGACCTGGCGAGCTACTGGCGCAACATCCTGGCCGGCGTCGACGCGGTGACCGAGGTGCCGCGCGAACGCTGGGACGTGGAGCGCTACTTCGCGCCGAGCTCCGAGCCGGGCGCGACCGCGCGTGGTTCGGTCAAGGGCGCCGGCCCCGGAGCGGTCCCGGCCGGGCGGACCCCGTCCAAGTGGGGTGGATTCGTGCCCGCGATCGGGTTCGACGCGACCGGGTACGGCATCCCGCCCGCCTCGCTGGCCTCGATCGAACCGGCCCAACTGCTCGCGCTGCACGTCGCGTCGGGGGCGCTGGCGGACGCCGGATACGGACCGGGGCGGACCTTCGCGCGCGAGCGCACATCGGTGATCTTCGGCGCCGAGGCGGGTACCGACCTGGCCGGCGCGTACGGCTTCCGCGCGCTGTTCCCGGGCTGGTTCGGCGATTTGCCCGAGGACCTGGATCGACAGCTGCCCTCCCCCACGGAGGACTCCTTCCCCGGTGTCCTGGCCAACGTGATCGCCGGTCGGATCGCCAATCGGCTCGACCTGGGCGGCGTCAACTACACCGTGGACGCCGCGTGCGCTGCCTCGTTGGCGGCGCTGGATCTGGCCTGCAAGGAGCTGAACACCGGGTCGAGCGACCTGGTGTTGTGCGGTGGCGTGGACACCCACAACGGGATCAACGACTTCCTGATGTTCTCCTCGGTGCGAGCCCTGTCACCGTCCGGACGGTGTGCGACCTTCGACGCCGACGCGGACGGGATCGCGCTGGGCGAGGGTGCGGTGTGCGTGCTGCTCAAGCGGCTCGCCGACGCCGAACGCGACGGGGATCGGGTGTACGCGGTGGTCAAGGGCGTCGGGGGGTCCAGCGACGGCCGCTCGCTCGGGCTGACCGCGCCGCGTCCCGAGGGCCAGCGGCGGGCGCTGGAACGCGCGTATCGGGCGGCCGGCGTCTCACCGGCCGAGGTCGGCCTGGTCGAGGCGCACGGCACCGGCACCGTGGTCGGCGACCACGCCGAACTGGACACGCTCACCCAGGTGTTCGCCGAACACGGCGCGACCCCCGGGGCCTGCGCGGTGGGCTCGGTGAAGTCCCAGATCGGGCATACCAAGTGCGCGGCCGGCCTGGCCGGACTGGCCAAGGCCGCGCTGGCGGTGCACTTCGGGGTCCGCCCGCCGACCCTGCACCTGCGTCGACCGCCGCACCCGAGCCCGTTCGTGTTCGACGACCGGGCCCGTCCGTGGCACACGCCGGTCGGCGAACGCGTCGCCGGAGTCAGCGCGTTCGGCTTCGGCGGGACCAACTTCCACGCGGTGCTCGCCGGTTCGCCGCGATCCGGCGAGGCCGGGGCGGGCGGCGCGGACGCCGCGTGGCCGGCCGAGCTGTTCTGCTTCCGGGGCGCGGATCTCGCGGCGGCGCACGCGGCGCTCGACCGGTTGACGACTCGGCTGGACGCGGCGCAGGAGGTTCCGCTGCGCGGGCTGGCGGCGCTCGCGGAAGCCGACGCGGGGGTCGGCGTCGGGGTGGGTGTCGGCGGCGAGTCCGGAACCGAGCTCGACGCCGGGACCGGGACCGACGTCGGATCCGGTGGCCCGGACCCGGTGTGGATCGCCTTCGTCGCGACCGATCACGCCGATCTGCGGGTCAAGCTCACCCTGGCCCGGGCGGGCGCGGTCGATCCCGGCGGCGAGATCTTCCACCGGACGGTGAGCGAGAACAGGAGCGGCACCGGAGTCGGGGCCGGGGTCGGGACCGGGGCAAGGGTCGAGACCGGGGCCGACGCCGATCCGGCCGGGCGGGTGGCGTTCCTGTATCCCGGGCAGGGCAGCCAGCGGCCCGGAATGCTCGCCGACCTGTTCGCCCGGTTTCCCGAACTGTGTGACGGCCTGCGGGACATCTCGCCGGAGTGTGTACGGGCGATGTTCCCGCCCGCCGCGTTCGACGCCGCGACGCGCGCCGAGCAGGTCGCCCGGATCACCGACACCCGGCACGCGCAGCCCGCGCTCGGGGCGGCGGCGGTCGCGCTGACCCGGCTCCTCGACCGGTTCGGGGTGTGGCCGGACCAGGTGGCCGGGCACAGCTACGGCGAGGTGGCCGCGCTGTGGTCGGCGGGCGTGTTGTCCACGCGCGATCTGGGTCGGCTCGGCGAGATCCGGGCGGCGGCCGTGCTGGCCGCCGCGGGTCCCGAGCCCGGCGCGATGGCGGCGGTGTCGGCGGGTGCGGACCACGTGGCCGAGGTGTTGGCCGGCGTCGACGGCGTCGTGCTCGCCAACCGCAATACGCCGACCCAGACCGTCGTCTCCGGCTCCGAACGAGCCCTGACCGCGGCGCTCGCCGCGCTGGACGGCGCCGGGCTGTCCGCGCGTCGCCTGCCCGTGGCGTGCGCGTTCCACAGTCCCGTGGTCGCGGCGGCGGCCGACACCCTCACGGCCGCCCTCGCGGACCTGGACGTACGCCCGCCCGGGATCCCGGTGTGGTCCAACAGCACCGCCGCGCGCTACCCGGACACGCCCGCCGGGGTACGTGCGCTGATCGCCCGTCAGGTGGCCGAGCCGGTGCGGTTCGCCGAGCAGATCGAGGCGATGTACGGGGCGGGTGTGCGGATCTTCGTCGAGGTCGGGCCGGGTAGGGCGCTGACCGGCATGGTGCGGGCGATCCTCGGCGACCGGCCGCACACCGCCGTGCCCTGCGACGTGCCCGGCGAGGACGGCCTGCGCCGACTGCTCACCGCGCTCGCCGAACTCGCGGTGGCCGGCGTGCCGGTCCGGGTCGCGGGCGGCCTGGCGGGCCGGATCCGGCCGATCGACGTCGAACCGGGTGCCCGCCCGGCCTGGACCGTGGACGGCCACCTGGTGCGCACCGCCGACGGTCGCCCGGTGCCCGGTGGGCTGCGCCCGGCGACCCCGGTGGCCGCGCTGCCCCTGGGGCCTGCGGCCGGTGGCACGGCCGAGCCGACCGGCTCCGCGCGGGATGCGGTGCTGCTCGAATACCTGGCCGGTGCCCGGGCCTCGGTCGCCGCGCAGCGCGAGGTGCTGCTCGGCTACCTGGGTGTTCCGGGCGGCGTGCCGGAGGCACCGTCGCCGGCTCCCGTGGCGTGGCCGGCTCCCGCGCGAGTGCCGTCGGGCCTCCCCGAGGCGACTCCCGGGGAGGCGGCGCCCGGGGAGGCGGCGCCCGGGGGATCGGCTCTCCCGGCCGAGGCGCCGGCCGGACCGATCACGCGCGAGCACGTGTTGGCCGTGGTGCTGGACATCGTGGGCACCCGCACGGGCTACCCGAAGGACATGCTCGACCCGACGCTGGACCTGGAGGCGGACCTGTCCGTCGACTCGATCAAGCGCACCGAGATCATCGGCGAACTGGCCCTGCGGCTGCGCTTGCCGGGTGCGGTCGGCGCGGTCGACGAGGCCGTGGTCGAGCGGCTGGCCAAGGTCAAGACGATCGACGCGATCGTGTCCGGCGTCCTGGAGGCGGGCTCCGAGTCGGGCGAGGCGGCACGGCCCGCCGAGGTCGCCGAGCCCACCGCGTCCTCCCGCGAGGATTCGCCGCCGATCGGTGACCGCCCCACCCGGCACCTGGTCGAGTGCGTGCCGATCGATGATCCGCCGCCCGGCGAATCGACGGACCCGCCGACCGGCGAGGCGCTGCGCGGTCGCCGGGTGGTCCTGGTCGAGGACGGCGGCGGGATCGCGTGGGCGCTGGCCGACCTGCTGGAGGCACACGGCGCCGTGGTCGAGGTCCGCGCCCGGGATCGGGCCGAACCCGCCGACGAACACCCGGACCCGGCGCGGTCGCACGTCCCGTGGTCGGACGTCGACACGCTGGTCCACCTGGCCGCGCTCGGCGACGGCCCGGACCCGGTCCTCCCGGACGCCTTCCCGCTGCTGCGGGCCGCGCTGGTGGGCGGCGTACGGCAGGTGTTCCTCGGCACCGCCGGCGGCGGCGACTTCGGCCGCTCGTCGGAGCCCGCCGCCGGACCCGACCCGGTGCCGGGCGCGGGCCTGGCCGGGTTCGCCCGCTCCGCCGCGCTCGAATACCCGGACCGCGTGGTGCGCGTCCTGGACGTGGATCCCAAGGAGGAACCCGCCCGGCCCGCCCACCGTCTCCTGATCGAACTGGCCCGCACCACGAACCGGCCCGAGCCCGGGGCGCCGGTGCTGCTCGGCCTGGTCGACGGCCGCCGGACGACCCTGCGCACCCGGCCGGCGCCGCTGCCGGAGATCTCCTCCGCCGATCGGGACGCGCTGCTGCGCGAGCGGCTGGGTCCGGACGCGGTGCTGCTGCTGACCGGCGGCGCCCGGGGAATCACCGCCCGGGCGGCACTGGGCCTGGCCCGGGCCACCGGTTGTCACATCGCGTTGCTCGGTCGGACCGGCGACGGCGGCGAACCGGAGCCCGCCGCGCTCGCCGCCGCGACCGACGCGCCGGCGCTGCGGGCCGCGCTGATCGCGTCCGGGGTGCGTGAGCCGGCCCGGATCGAGGCCGAGCTGACCCGGGTGCTCAATCGCCGTCGGGTCCGCGCGACGCTGGCCGAGTTGGCCGAACACGCGGCCTCGGTACGGCTGCACGTCGCGGATGTCACCGACGCCGACGCGGTCCGCCGGGTCCTGGCCGAGATCGCCGAACGGCACGGTCGGCTGGACGGGATCGTGCACGGCGCGGGCGTGCTGGCCGACCGGCTCCTGGTGGACAAGACGCCGGAATCCTTCCGAGCCGTGTTCGGCACGAAGGTGACCGGCGCGCGGGCCCTGGTCGCGGCCCTGCGCGCGCTGCGGCCGACCCTGGCGCCACCGGCGTTCCTGGCCATGTTCGGCAGCGTCGCGGGCGTGTACGGCAACCGGGGTCAGAGCGACTACGCCGCCGCCAACGACGCGCTGGCGACCCTGGCGCGGCACTGGTCGGCGGGCTCGGGCGACACGCTCGCGCCGGTGGCGGAGCGGGTGGTGACCATCGACTGGGGTCCGTGGGCAGCCGAAGGCGGCGGCATGGTGACGCCGGAGTTGGCCCGCGAATACGCGCGGCGCGGCGTCCCGCTGATCGATCCCGGGCACGGTGTGCACGCGCTGCTCGCCGAGTTGGCGCTGGGCGCGGACCGGCAGGCCGTGTACGCGTGCGTCCCGGTGGCCGGGCCGGTGTCCGGGTGAGCGCCCACACCGGCGGACCCGGCCCGCGGCCGGACGACGCGGCGATCGTCGGGATCGGCGCGATCTTCCCCGGGGCGGCCGACCCGGACGGCTTTTGGCGGCTGATCGAGGCCGGCGTCGACGCGATCACCGACGTGCCGCCGAACCGTTGGGACCCGGCGCTCTACTACGCGCCGGGCACGGCCGGCGAGCCCGCCCGCAGCGATCGCTTCTACTGCCGACGCGGCGGCTTCGTGGACGATCTGGCCACGTTCGATCCGGTGCGCTTCGGCATCATGCCCGCGGTCGTCGCCGGTGCCGAACCCGACCAGTTGCTCGCGCTGCGCGCCGGCGCCGAGGCGATCGCGGACGCGGGCGGCGAGGCGCGGCTGCCTGACCGCTCCCGGATCGGCGTGGTCTTCGGCCGCGGCGGCTACATGGGCGTGGCCACCGCCCGGCTCGACCAACGGGTCCGTACCGCGCACCAACTGATCTCGCTGTTGGGCGAGTTGGCCCCGGAGTTGGATCATGCCCGACTGACCCTGATTCGCGAGGCGTTCCGGGACGCGATCGGACCGGAGCGGCCGGACGCGTCGATCGGCCTGGTGCCCAGCTTCACCGCGTCCCGGATCGCCAACCGGCTCGACCTGGGCGGGCCCGCGTACACGTTGGACGCGGCCTGCGCGACCTCGCTGCTCGCGCTGGACCAGGCCGCCGCGGAGTTGCGCACCGGGCGCTGCGACGCGGTGCTCGCGGGCGCCGTGCACCATTGCCACATCGCCACGTTGTGGAGTGTGTTCACCCAGTTGCGCGCGCTCAGTGCGAGCGAGCGGATCCGGCCGTTCGACCGGGCGGCGGACGGCACGCTGATCTCCGAGGGCACCGGTGTGGTGCTGCTCAAGCGCTTCGCCGACGCCGAACGCGACGGCGACCGGGTGTACGCGGTGGTCCGCGGCGTGGGCGTCTCCAGTGACGGCCGCGCGGCGAGCCTGATGAGTCCGCTGGTCGAGGGGCAGGTACGGGCCCTTGAGCAGGCCTGGCGGGTGGCCGGGCTCGATCCCACCACACCGGGCCTGCTCGGCCTGGTCGAGGCGCACGGTACCGGCACCCCGGTCGGCGACGAGGCCGAACTGACCACGCTGGGCAAGGTCTTCGGACCGCGCGCGGGCGACGGCCCGGCCGATGTCGCGCTGGGCACGGTCAAGTCCAACATCGGCCACGCGATGCAGGCCTCCGGGATGGCCGGTCTGATCAAGGCCGCGCTCGCGCTGCATCACCGGACCCTGCCGCCGACGTTGCACGTCGAGGATCCGCATCCGGCCTTCGCCGGCACCCGGATGCGGCCTCAACGGCAGGCCCGGGAGTGGCCGGTCAACCCGCGCGGAAGCCGACTGGCGGCGGTCGACGCGTTCGGCTTCGGCGGCGTCAACGCGCACGCCGTGCTGGAACAGCCGCCCGCGGGCCGGGCGGTCGCGCTGCCCACCGGACCGGGTCGGCCGGCCGTGCCCGACGTCCTGACCCTGGCGGCCGACTCGGTGTCCGAGCTGGCCCGGCTGCTGGCCGAGATCACCGCCGGACGGCCGGCCCCCACCGGGCGGGCGGGACCGTGCCGAATCGCGATCGCCGACCCGACCCCCAAGCGCCTCGCGCTGGCCGCCCGCGTCCTCGACCGCGGCGTGCCGTGGCGCGGCCGGGCCGAGATCTGGTTCACCCCGCGCCCGCTGCTGGGCCCGTACGCGCCGACGCCGGGTCGGGTCGCGTTCCTGTTCCCCGGTCTGGAACCCGAGACCTCGCCGCGCCTGGACGACCTGGCCGACGCGTGCGGCCTGCCCCGGCCCGAGTTGACCGGTGCCGAGGATCTGGTCGGGCGGGCCGTGGACGCGTTGACCGCCGGTCGCTTCCTGGCCGCCGAGTTGGAACGGGCGGGCCTGGTCCCGGATCTGCTGGCCGGGCACAGCATGGGCGAGTGGACCGCGATGGTCGTCGCCGGGATGTACCCGCGCGCCGCGGTGGACGGCTTCCTCGGCTCGCTGCGCCCGGACTCGTTGGCCGTGCCGGACCTGGTCTACGCGGCGGTGGGCTGCGGGGCGGACCTCGCGCGGCGGCGGGTCGGCGCCGGTCCGGTGGTCGTCTCGCACGACAACTGCCCGAACCAGAGCGTGCTGTGCGGCCCGCCCGACGCGGTCGCCGAGGTGCTGGGCCAATTGCGCGGCGCCGGCGTCGTGGGCGGCGAACTGCCGTTCCGCTCCGGCTTCCACACGCCGATGTGGGCGCCCTACCTCGGGCAGGTGACCGCCGCGTTCGAGCGACTCCCGCTGCGGGCGCCGCGCGTGCCGGTGTGGTCGGCGACCGCCGTCGGCCCCTACCCTCGGGACGCCGCCGCGGTCCGCGAGTTGACCGTCCGCCACCTCCTCGAACCGGTCCGGTTCCGGGAGTCGGTCGAGGCCCTGTACGCGCACGGGGTAAGGGTGTTCGTCCAGCCGGGCGCGGGCAGCCTGGTCGGGTTCGTGCACGACACGCTGCGCGGGCGCGACGCGCTGGCCGTCGCGGCGCACTCGACGCTGCGGCCGGGCCTGGCGGGATTCCGGCGGGCGGCGGCGGCGCTGTGGGTGGAGGGTGCGGCGATCGACCCGGCGGCCCCGACCGGCTCGGCGCCGGCACCGCCTGCGGTATCCGCTCCGGCGCCCGTCGGGCCGATCGTCCGGCTCGACCTCGGGTCGCCGCTGGTCGCGCTGGGCTCGGCCGCCGGGCCGCTACGGTTCGCGGGCGGGCACCGCCCCGCCCCGGCGGTCGGCGGGCATCCCGTCCTGGCGGCCTTCCACGCGGCGCTGGCCGAGGCGGACCGCTCGCTGACCGAGGTCGCCGACCTGGCCCTTCCCCCCTCGGCCGCCTCCCCGCCGGCGCCGACCGGGGCTTCGGAGCGCCGCGCGTACCGGTTCTCCCTGGCCGAACACCCCTATGTCCGCGACCACTGCGTCTACGAGCAGCCCGAGTGGTGGCCGGACGCGGCGGACCGCTTCCCGGTGCTGCCGATGACCACGCTGATCCGGCTCGCGGGCGAACAGGCCCACGCGGCGGCCGGGCCGGGGCGGGTGGTCGTCGGGTATCGGGACGTACGGTCCCTGCGCTGGTTGCCGGTCGCCCCGGCCACCGACACCGAACTGATCCGCACACCCCTGGCCGAGGACCGGGTCCGGATCGAGTTCGGCCGGTACATGTCCACCGAGGTGCTGCTCGCCGACGAGCACGACGCTCGGCCGGCCCCGGCTCCCGACCGCACCCCGCTCACCGGCGAGGGCCCCGCACCGGTGCGCGCCGAGGATCTGTACCGGGATCGCTGGATGTTCCACGGCCCCGGCTTCGCCGGGGTCGAGCAGGTGTTGACCGTCGCCGACGACGGCATCCGGGGCGTCCTGCGTGCGCTGCCCGCTCCCGGTGCGCTGCTCGACGCCGCCGGGCAACTCCTGGGCCACTGGATGCAGTTGCGGCTGAGCACCGATCGCCTGGTGTTCCCGATGTCGGTGGCCGCGATCGACGGATACGGGCCGCCCACCGAGCCCGGCGCGAGGTTGCTGGCCACCGCGCGGATCCGGGAGATCGGGCCGACCACGGTGCGCGGCGACGTCGAACTGGTCGACCCGGCCACCGGCGCGGTCCGGATCCGGGTACGCGACTGGATCTACCGCCGATTCGCCGCCGACGAGCGGGTGTGGCCGATGAAGTTCACCCCGCACACCACCGGGATCGCCGAGCCACAACCCGAGGGCTGGTGTCTGCTGCGCACCCGCTGGCCCGATCCCGCGGCGCAGGAACTGGTCACCCGCCGCTACCTGGACACCGCCGAGCGGGCCGAATTCGCCGCCAAGCCACCCAGGGAGCGCCGGAGTTGGCTGCTCGGCCGGGTCGCGGCCAAGGACGCGGTGCGACAGTGGTTGTGGGCGTCCGGGCACGGGCCGCTGTATCCGGCGCAGGTCCGGATCACCCCCGCCGGCACGGATCGGCCGCCGGCGCGCGTGGTGGTGGCGCCCGGCGCCCGCGAGCCGGTCTCGCCGTACCTCTCGTTCGCACACAGCCATCGGCTGGGTGTGGCCGTCGCGAGCGCCAACGCGGCCGGCATCGCCATCGAACTCCTCGACCCGGCGCCCGACTCGTCGCCCGATTCCACGGCGCCGGGGCGCGCGCCGTCGACCGACGACGAACGCCGGCTGCTGGACGCGCTCGTGGGCGGCCGGCCCGAGCAGCACCGGTTGTGGACGCTGCGCTTTCGGTGTGCGAAGGACGCGGCCGATCGGGCGGACGGCACCGGCCCGGCCGGCCGCCCGACGGATCGGGTGGTGACCTCGGCCCGGCCCGTGGGCACCCACGACGCCGAGGTGTCGGTGGCTTCGCGCGCACCCGGCGGCGCCGAACACCTCGTGCGCACCCGGGACGTCGAGGATCCGGCGCCCGACGGCACGCGGATCGACCGCTACGTGGTCGCGTGGACGAGCACGCGGCCGCTTGACCCCGACGAATTCCCCACCACCTCACATGGGAGCAGCCGATGAGCGCGGACCCGCACGCCGACCGGATCCTGGCCGAGGTCGCCGAGATGCTCGCCGAGATCGTCGGCGAGGAGCTGCTGATCGCCGCCGAGATCACCCCCGAGAGCGGGTTCGACGACGATCTCGCTTTGGAGAGCATCGAGTTCGTCGCCCTCGCCGGGCGACTCCAGGAGCGCTACGGGGACCGGGTCGACTTCATCGCCTTCCTCGCCGACCTGGAGATCGAGGAGATCATGGCGATGACCGTGGGTCGACTCGTCGAGTTCATCGCCGCGCACACCCGCACCGAGGCCGTCGGCGGTGCCCGGTGAGCGAGGTGTACGCGAACGGGCTGCGGTTTCACGTGCAACGGCTCCGGGCCCCCGCCGACCGACCGGCTCCGCGTACTCCGGTGGTCTTCCTGCACGGCCTGGTCCTGGACAACCTCTCCAGCTTCTACTACACGCTCGCCGCGCCGATCGCCCGCGCGGGGTTCGAGGTGCTGCTCTACGACCAGCGCGGTCACGGGCGTACCGAGCGGCCCAGGACCGGCTACGACCCGGACACCGCGGTCGCCGACCTGGCCGCGCTGCTCAAGGCGTGCGACCTGGCGACTCCGGTGCACCTGGTCGGCAACAGCTTCGGCGGCCTGCTCGCGCTGCACGCCGCGCGTACCCGGCCGGACCTGGTCGCGAGTCTGGTGCTGCTGGAGGGGCAGTGCCTGGACACCCCGGCCGGCGCCGAGCCGTACGCCGGCGGCTGGGTCGAGGAGTTGGCCAACACGCTCAACCTGGCCGCCCTGGGCCTGGAGTCGCATCGCGGCCCGGAGCGGCCGCCGACCGGGCCCGCCCGCAAGGTGGCCCGCCTTCGGGCCGGCGCCGACGCGCTGTTGTCCGGCACCACGCTGATCGAGGACGTCACCCTGCTCCGCGCACCGACGCCGAGCGAACTGGCCGACCTCGCCTGCCCGGTCCTGGCGCTGTACGGCGAACTCTCCGAACTCCGCCCACCCGCTGAAGAGTTGGCCGAGCTGCTGGCCGACTGCACACTCACCGTGCTGCCCGGCGTCGGGCACACCGTGCTGCGCGAGGCGACCGCGCCCGTGCTGAGCGCGCTGCTCGACTGGCTGCCCGGGCACGAGCCGGCCACGACGCGGCCCGAGGTCGGCCGATGAGATTCATGTTCGTGGTCCCGCCGTTCACCGGGCACGTGAACCCCACCGTCGCGGTCGCCGCCGCGCTCGCCGAGCGCGGCCACGACGCGGTGTGGTGCGGACCGCCGGAGATCCTGGACCTGCTTCCGGTGGGGGCCCGGCTGTTCGCCACCGGCGATGCCCCGGACCAGGCAGGCGGCTACGCCCGGCTGCACACGAACTGGCAGCGGTTACGCGGAGTGGCCGCGCTGCGCTTCCTCGTCGAGGAGACGCTGGTGCCGCTCGCGCACGCGATGTTGCCCGGGGTCACGGCGGCGGTCACGGCATACCGCCCGGACGTCGTGGTGGCCGACCAGCAAACCTTCGCCGGCGCGTTCGCCGCCGTCCGGGCCGGCGTGCCGTGGGCCACGTCCGCGACCACGTCGGCCGAGTTCACCCGGCCGCTGCTGGGCTTCCCCAAGGTCGCCGACTGGGTTCGCACCCGCATCGCCGGCGCCGCGATCGCGGCCGGCGTGCCGGCGGACTGCGATCCGCGCTTCTCCGCGCGCCTCGTGCTGGTCTTCTCCACGCCGGAACTGGTCGGCCTGACCGAGCCGGCCCCTGCCCATCACTGTTATGTGGGACCCGCGTTCGGGCCCAGGCCGGCGGCGGTGGACTTCCCGTGGGACCGGCTCGACCCGGGCCGGCACCGGGTGCTGGTCTCGCTCGGCACGCTCAACCGCGAGGCGGGCGCCCGGTTCTACCCGGCCGTGGTCACGGCCACCCGACCGCTCGCCGATCGGCTCCAGGTGATCCTGGCCGCCCCCGAGCGCCTGGCCGGCGAACCGGCCGAGCACGTCCTGATCCGCGAGTTCGTACCCCAACTCGACCTGCTTCCGCACCTGGACGCGGTGGTCACGCACTGCGGTCACAACACCGTGTGCGAGGCGCTCGCGTTCGGCCTGCCGCTGGTGCTCGCGCCGATCCGGGACGACCAGCCGATCGTGGCCCGCCAGGTGGTGGCCGCAGGCGCCGGGGTCCGGGTGCGCTTCGGCCGCGCACACGTCCCGGAGATCCGCGCCGCCGTCACCGACGTGCTGGACCGCCCCGACCTGCGCGCGGGGGCCCACCGGGTACGCGCCTCGTTCGCCGCCGCGGGCGGTGCCCACGCCGCCGCCGACCGTCTGGAGAAGCTGTGCTGAGCCCTGTCGCCGGACCGTTCCCGTGGCTCGCCCTGTTGATCGGCTTCGGCCTGGCCGGCGGCACCCGCACGCTGCGCCGCCGACTGCGCGCACTGCCCGTACTGCCCGTCGGACCCGAAGCACCCGCGCCGCCCGTCGATCGACCCGTCGGCGGGTGGACGTGCGTGACCGCGCTCGGGGTGCACCCGGACGAATCCACCGTGCGCGCCGCCGTCGGGCACGCCGAGCACGCCGGACTCTTGCTGCTCGACCTGGTCCCCGGCGACCTGCCCGCCGACGAACTGCTCACCCTGCTCGGCCGATTGGACCCGGACCGGACCCACCGCGACCCGCTCGCCCGCGGCCGCGGCGCGGGCCACCTGCTCGTGGTGCACGACGACGTGCTGCGCCGGGCCGCCGTCCCGGCCGCCGACCTGGTCGGCCTGGATCCGCCCGGTCTGATCGAACTCACCGCCAGGCTGCGTCCGTTCGCCGCGCTGGAGTCCGGCCACGCGGTCGCCCCCGAGCTGACGGCGACGCCGCCGGATCCGGCCCTGCGCAAGCGCCGACTGCGCGCCGAGGGCGTGCCGGTGTGGCCCAACCTGATCGGCCGGCTGGGCGAGGCCGCCGCCTACACCGGGGCGTGCGTGACCACGCCGTTCTGGGGCGCGCTGGTCTTCCTGGTCATGTGGGCGCGGCCGTACGCGGTGGTCGCCGGCCACTCGCCGGTGCGCCCGCGCGACCTGGGTCGGGCCACCGCGCTGCGGCCGTTCCTGGCCGGATGGCGCTGGGTGCGCGCGGTCCTCGGGCCCCGCCCGGACCGGGCCCGAACGCCCGCGATGGACCCCGCCGCGCTGCGTCCGGAGTACGCGCGCAGCGTCGCGCACGGCCTGGACGCGTTCTTCGAGGAGCGCCGCGAGACGTGCCCGTGGTGCGGCTCGGACCGGCTCGGGGTGCACCGCCGGATCGGCGACCATCTCCAGGGCAAGCCCGGCCGGTTCACGCTGGAGCGCTGCCGGGACTGCGCGCACGTGTTCCAGAACCCCCGGTTGTCCCTCGCCGGTCTGGAGTACTACTACCGCGACTTCTACGACGGCCTCGGCGGCCCGGGCGCCGAGGCGCTGTTCGGCACCATGTCGCGCACCTACCGGGCCCGTGCCGAGTTGTTGCGCCGACACCTGCCGGCGGACACCGCCCCGCGCGCGTGGCTGGACGTGGGCACCGGACACGCGCACATGTGCGTGGTCGGCCGAAGCATGTTGCCGGACACCGCCTTCGACGGACTCGACCTCGGCGACGGGGTCGCCGCGGCCGAGCGGCGCGGCTGGATCCGGGCCGGTCATCGCGGCCAGTTCCCCGACCTGGCCGACGATCTGGCCGGCGGTTACGACGTGGTCAGCATGCACCACTACCTGGAGCACACCCGCGATCCGTTCGCCGAACTGGACGCCGCCGCGAAGGTCCTGGTGCCGGGCGGTCGGCTGCTGATCGAACTGCCCGACCCGCGGTGCTGGTACGGCCGACTGCTGCGCGGCCTGTGGCTGCCGCTGTTCCAGCCCCAACACCAGCACCTGATGCCCCGGCGCAACCTCGAACTCGCGCTCAACGCACGGGGGTTCACCGTGCTCGCACACGAGACCGGCCGGGCGCACCAGGGCAACGACTTCACCGGCGCGGTGTCCCAGGCGCTCACCGCGCTCGGGCCGAATCCGACGATGCCCTGGGTCGCGGCCGGGCCGACCCCGTGGCGCCGGGCCCGTCGGGCCGCGCTGGTCGTGCTCTCGGTGCCGTGCTTCGTGGCGGCCGTACTGCTGGACGCGGTCGGTTTCCTGCTCGCGCGGACCGCCGGCGACCACGGTGCAAGCAACGCCTACCGTCTCCTCGCCCGAAAGGACCCGGGATGACCCGCCCACGACCGCGCCCACTCCCCCGCACGAGCCCGCGGGTCGGTCCCGGGAACGACCCGCGGACCGGCACACCGGTCGCCGCTGGGACCGACCCGACGCCGATCCGGTCCGCCGCCGCGGCGCTGCCCGCCGAGCGCGGCGCCGCGCCCGTACTGCGCCTGGTGCCGTTCGTGTTCGCGGAGGCGTTCGGCCGCCCCCCGGCCGGTGTCTGGTCCGCGCCGTACGTGCTGCGCCTGTCCGGCTCGCGGGCCGGGCCGGGCACGGCCGTGCCGCTGTCCTGGCGGGTCGTGATCGCCGCCGCGCCGCGCGCCGACGGGGTGGTCCGGGTCGGTTCGATCAACCGGCCACAGGAGTCGGCCGCGATCGACCCGGCCGTCGGCGTCGGCCCGCTCCCCGATTGGGCCCGCCCGGTGTTCGCGGGCACCACCGGCGCGGGTGGGCTGGACCTGCTCGTGCACACCGACCTGCCGGACAACACCGGCCTGTCCGCCTCGATCCCGCTGACCTGCGTGGCGGCGCTGGCCGAGACGGCGTTCCACGACCCGGGCGCCGGCACCGGTCGACGGGCCCCGATCCGGCTCGCCGACCCCCCACTGGGCGAGGTCGCGCTGTTCGGCCGCCCCGGCCACATCACACTGATCGAGGACGACGCGGGCACGGTGGAGCACCTGCCGTTCGACC
Organism: Embleya sp. NPDC025285; assembly: GCF_055558835.1. NCBI lineage: Bacteria > Bacillati > Actinomycetota > Actinomycetes > Kitasatosporales > Streptomycetaceae > Embleya > Embleya sp. NPDC025285. The sequence goes on along the minus strand of NZ_JBVHLU010000073.1, from coordinate 1,637 downwards.
CCGAGCGGCTCGGCCTGCGGTTCGTGCTGACGGTGCCCCGGTGGGCGGACGGCCGGGCCGACGAGGACGCGCCGCCGGCCGGGGCGGCCCCGGACCGAACCGCCGCCGCGTCCCCGGCCTGCCGGGCCGCACTGGCCTCGGGAGCGGTCGAGGCCCGCCCGCTGGGTGCGGGCGGGCCCTCGATCGCGGTGGTACCGGGCGCCGCGCTCGCGGCCGTGCGCCGGGCCCTCGTGGACACCTACACGCGCGCCGGCGAACCGGCCCCTCGCGTCCTCAGCGCCTCGGTCGGATCCCCGTGCACTCGGGTCGCGTAGGGGGTGTCCTCGATCCCCCGTCGGGCCGTGGACGACACGCCCCGGAACGCACGGCGCATCCGACGGGCATGGCGCCGATTCCTCATACGTACTCGATCTCCTGGACGCCCTGACGGCGGCTGTAGTCGAGCAGCGCGCGCACCTCACGGCTGATCGGGCCGCGCCCGCGCACCAAGCCGACCGTCCTGACCAGCCTCGGGCTCATCGACCGCACCGAGACGCTGGACGCGAACGGCTGGGCCAGGTCGGCGTACCACAACACCGAGCCGTGCCCGGCCAGCACGCACGGGATCCACGCGCCGCGATCGTCGGTCTCCATCGCGACCGTGGGCCGCACCCCGGCCGTGGCGAACAACATCTCGAAGTCGGCCCGCCGCCCGCTGCGGCGGGACGGCAGGATCATCGGCAGTCCCTCCAAATCCGTCCAGGAGACCGGATCCGGCAGGCGGGTGCCCTTCGGCGAGACCAGGACCACCTCGTACGAGCGCAGCGGCAGCACCTCGAAGCCGCCGGGCGCGGGCAGATCCACCAGCGCGATGTCGCTGTCGCCGGCCCGCAGTGAGGCGAACAGGGCCTCTCGGCTGTCCTGCCGATCCACCACGACGTCCAGATCCGGGTGCGACTTGGCCAGGCCCGGCAGCAGGCCGCTGGTGCACTCGATGGCGAGCGTCGCGGTGGCGGCCAGGTGTACCGTGTCCGCGTGCGCGGGCTCCTCAACCCGCACGATGTCCTTGATCGCCTGCACGCCGCGGAGCACCTTGCGTGCGAGGGAGACCACCTGGACACCGGCGGCCGTCGGCACCAGGCCGCGACCGACCCGGGTGAACAGGACCACGTTCAGCTCGCGTTCCAGGCTCTGCAACGATCGGGACAAAGCGGGCTGGACCACGAAGAGTTCCTGTGCGGCACCGGTCATGCTGCCGTGTTCGGCGACGGCGATCAGGTAGCGCAGCTGTTGAAGGGTCACGGGGTATCCACGCCCCCGATCGGGAGCTCGACCCGATCGCGCGCTCGGGTCCGGGCCCGTGCTCGATGTGTCGCACGGTGGCTGTCGACCATGGTGTTCCTCCAGGGTGTGCCGTGGTGCCGGGGTGGGTGAAAACGCTGGCTGAACCTCGGTTCCCGGGGCGGCCGGACGGGCCGGCGCGGCGCCCGGGGCGGCTGCCCCGAGCGACACGCCGACCCATCCGGCCGGAGCTGTGCTCGCACTGTGCGCTTCGACTGTGGTTCAGAACCAGGTGACATTCCAGGGGAACGCTGCGGTGGCTTTCGCGCCGGCCGCATCGGTCGCGGTCACCTCGACCGCGAACGACCCCACACCCC
>NZ_JBVHLU010000072.1:0-59754 GCF_055558835.1 Embleya sp. NPDC025285 | reverse complement strand
AGATCTCCTCCGGCGTCCACTTCTCCATCGGCACGTCGTTGACCGAGGCCGGAGCGCCGCGGTAGTGCTTGAGCAACAGGTACTTGGCCATCGTGATTCTCCTCGCCCGTGCGACCTGTTGTGGTCGCGTTCACACCGGGGACGGAGCCGGTCACGGGTTCTCGACATCGACGGCCGAGGTTTCTCGCCTCTCGCCGGGGACCGGACGGCTCGGCCGGCTGAAGGGGCGTACGAAGGGGACCGGGCCGGGCATCATCCGATCGGCCGACCCGGGGGTCGACCGCTCGGGTGCGCGACGGCAGCCGCTCCGGGGATCCGGTTGCCGGCCCGCGCAGTGACGATGGAGGCAGTCGGCGCGACGGAAAGGACCGGCTGCCATGAAGCGAAACCCGAAGTCGGACAACAACGCGGTGAGCGAGCCGCACACCGCGTCGGGCGCTCCCCCGGTCGCCCGGTGGCGGTCCGGCGCGTCCGTCGTGGTGCTGGGAACCGTGGCCGCCGTGCTGGTGAGCGGCTGCGGGAGCGGCGACGGCGGCTCCGGTTCGAGTACGGCGCCGCCCGCGTCCGCGAGCGCCGCCCCGTCCGGCCCGGCCGTGTCATCGCCACCTGCCGCGCCGCCGAACGCCGCCGAGGCCCCCGGATCCGCGACCCCCGCAACACGCCTGCCACCCGGAGGGACCATGACCACGACACCGCCCCGCGGAACCCCGCGGGACGACCGGGCCCTGCTCGACGCATCGCGCAAGGGCGACACCGCCGGCGTACGTGCCGCGCTGGAGCGGGGCGCGAACGTCGAGGCGCGCGACGGCGACCGGCGTACGCCCCTGCTGCTCGCCGCGATCGAGGACCACGTCGAGGCCGCGCGCATCCTGGTCGCCGCGGGCGCCGATCCCGACGCGCGCGACTACCGCGACGACACGGCGTGGCTCGTGACCGGTGTGACCGGCAGCGTGGAGATGGCCCGTACGCTGCTGCCCGCCGACCCCGACCCGACGTTGCGAAACCGGTACGGCGGCACCGCGCTGATCCCCGCGAGCGAGCGAGGCCACGTCGAATATGTGCGCTTCGCGACCGCCGAAACCCGCATCGACGTCGACCACGTGAACAATCTCGGCTGGACCGCACTGCTGGAGGCGGTCATCCTCGGCGACGGCGGCCCCGACCACCAGGAGGTCGTCCGGCTCCTGCTCGCGGCCGGCGCCGACCCCCGCATCGCGGACAAGAGCGGGGTCACACCGCTGCGGCACGCCCAGGATCGCGGGTACCGCGCGATCGCCGACATCCTCCGGGCGACCCCCTGAAGGACCGCGGCGCAGTGCCGAACCCGCCGTGCGGGCGGCCTGTCGCCGGTTCCGACGGCCGGCACGCCGAGGGCTGCCACCAGCAGGCGTGCGGTGCCGAACCGGTGAGAGGTTCGGGCCACCAGAGGCGACGTCGCGGCGAACGTCAGCAGCGGGAGAGTGCTCAGCAACCCGCCCCAGCTCGACGCCAGGCCACTGCTGTGCTCGATCGCCGGCAGCAGCGTACCGACGCCGGTGAGACCGGTCCGCAGGTTCGCCGCCACGAGGCACATATGGGAACGCCCGGGCGGCCCTTGGCCACGCGGGCTTCAGGCCCGGACCGGGACCGTCGAAGCGGCCCGCCCGGCCCGGGTCACGAGCCGGCCGGTCGCGCGGGCGTGGCACACCCCCGCGACCGGCCCCCGGCCGTTAAGACCCCGGGCCCGGACTCGCCGGGCGCCGTCCGTCACTCGCGGGCGCCTCCCGAGCGCAGGAAACGTTCGATCGGGAGGGTGGCCGCGCCGAGGGCCACCGCGTCCGGGCCCAGGCGGGCGAGTTCGATGATGGTGCCCTCGAAGGGGCGGCGCAGGGAGTGTTCGGCGGCGTGGGACTGGATGGCCGGGAGCATGCGTGCGCCCACCACCAGGCCGGCCCAGCCGCCCAGGACGACGCGTTGCGGGTTGAGCAGGTTGATCAGGTTGCCGATGCCGACACCGAGGTAGAGCGCGGTGGTTTCCAGCACCTCGGCCGCCGCGGCGGAGATGTCGGCGGCGGCCACCAGCGCGGCGAGGCGGGTCTCCTCGTCGGCGCCGGTGAGCACGTCGTCGGACCGCAGTTCGCGGTAGCTGTCCAGGACGGCTTCGGCGCCGACGTACGCCTCCAGGCAGCCGAGGGCGCCGCAGCGGCAGCGGCGGCCGCGCACGTTGACGGTGAGGTGGCCCAACTCGCCCGCGCTGGTGGTGGATCCGCGGTAGGGCTTGCCGTTGGTGACGATGCTCGCGCCGATGCCCGAGCCGAGCAGGATCATCACCGCGTTCTCCGCGCCGCGCCCGGCGCCGAACCACATCTCGGCCTGGCCCATGGTCTTGGCGCCATTGTCGATGACCAGGGGCAGGTCGGTGCCCTCGCGGAGCAGGCGCAGCAGGGGGACCGCGTCCCAGCCGGTGGTTTGTCCGTGCACGAGCAGTTCGGGTCCGTGTTCGACCAGGCCGGGGACGCCGATGCCCACGCCCATGATGGTCGCGGGGTCCACGCCGGCCTCGCCGATCACCTTGGTGATGCCGGTGAGGATGTGGCGCACCACTTCCTCGACGTCCGCGCCCTGGGCGGACAGGGCCATGTCGTCGCGGGCGATCTCCCGCATCGACAGGTCGAACAGCTCGACCCGGACCCGGGTTTCGCCGACGTCGACGCCGATCACCGAGGCGTAACCCGGTTCCACGCGCAGCAGTACCCGGGGGCGGCCGCCGGAGCTGTCGAGGGCCCCGGCCTCACCGACGATGCCCGAATCGACGAGTTCGCCGACAACGTTGCTGACGGTCGCGGCGCTCAGGCCGGTGAGTCCGCTCAGCTCCTGTCGGCTGAGCGGTCCGTCGGAGTACAGCCGCAGCAGGACCTGGGCGCGGTTGCCGCGTCGCAGGTCCTGGACCGTACTGAGCTTGTTCGGCGCCATCGTCACTCCCATGCCGGTCAATGCTTCGTACATATTTCAACTCATGGAGCAAGTCAGTCAAGGCCGTTCCATCAATGAACACCGCTTAATTTACGTGTTGAACAAACTCTTGACGGTGTTGTGACCGCCGAGTTAAATCACACCTCGAAAGAAGTCTTCGGTGACCACGGGCCGGCAGATCCGATCGATCGTGCCCCCGAAGCCACCATCTCGGCGCCGCACCGAACCGCTCACCGGGCCACGCCCGCCCACACCCCACGCAGCCCATGCCCCCGCGCGCGCCCGGTGCCCCCCGCCCCGCACCTCCTCGCACACCCGGCACCGCACCCCCGCACTCCGCTCTCGCACCTTCCATTGCCCCCGCGCCCGCCGCTTCCCCACCGCACCCATCCGTACCGAGGAGCTCATCATCGTGCGTGTACGAAGAGTCGCCACCGCCGTGGCGCTGATCCTGTCCGCCTCCACCCTCGCCGCGTGCGGTGGATCCGACGACTCGTCCTCCGGAGATTCCGACTCGGGCTCGAACGCGGGCCGGACCCTGACCTACTGGGCCAGCAACCAGGGCACCAGCATCGAGCACGACAAGCAGGTCCTGCGGCCCGAGTTGGACAAGTTCACCCAGCGCACCGGCATCAAGGTCGACCTCGAAGTCGTCCCGTGGGCGGATCTGCTCAACCGCATCCTCGCCGCGACCACCTCCGGCAAGGGGCCGGACGTGCTCAACATCGGCAACACGTGGTCCGCCTCGCTCCAGGCCACCGACGCGTTCGTGCCGATCGACGACAAGATCCTGGCGAAGGTCGGCGGCAAGGATCGTTTCCTCGGCCCCAGTTACGCCGCCACCGGAGCGGTCGGCAAGCCGCCCGTCGGGCTGCCGGTGTACAGCAACGCCTATGCGCTCTACTACAACAAGAAGCTGTTCGCGGACGCCGGCCTCAAGCCGCCGACCACGTGGGACGAGATGGCCGACGTGGGTGCCAAGCTCACCGGCAACGGCCGCTGGGGACTGGCGCTCGAAGGCGGCAGCGGCACCGAACTGGTGCACCACGCCTTCACGTTCGGCAAGCAGTACGGTGCCGACATCTTCGCGGGCGACAAGCCCAGGTTCGACTCGCCGGAGATGGTCAGGGGCGTACAGCGCCTGGTCGAGTTGATGAGCAAGGACAAGATCGTCAACCCGAGCAACGCCGAGTACGGCGCGGGCACGCAGTCGCTCGCCGACTTCGCCGGCGGCAAGTCCGCGATGCTCATGTGGCAGTCCGCGAGCGGCTCGCTGATCTCCAACGGCATGAAGGCCGAGGACATCGGCGTGGTGCCGATCCCGATGCCCGCGAGCCCGCCCCCGGGCGGGGAGAAGATGAACAGCATGGTCAGCGGGATCAACATGTCCATCTTCAAGGGCAGCAAGAACAAGGCTGCCGCGACCGAACTACTCGCCTTCATGACGAGCGCCGAGACGCAGACGGTGCTGAACAAGGCCTACGGCTCGCTGCCCTCGGTCAAGGACGCCTACGGCGACCCGGCGTTCCAGACCGAGAACGTCAAGGTCTACCAGAAGGTCCTGGCCGAGACCGCCAGTCCGCTGCCGCAACTGCCGTCGGAGAGCCAGTTCGAGACCTTCGTCGGCAACGCCGTCAAGCAATTGGTCGCGGACGCCGCCTCCGGCAGGACGATCAACGAGGAAGCGGTCCGCTCCCGGCTCAAGGACGCCCAGCAGAAGATGCTCGCGGCCGGCTGACCCATCGTCACATCGGTTCGGGGGCGGGCCGGTTCCCCCGCCCCCGAACCACCCCGCCCGCCGGGCACCCGCGTGCACCACGACCGCGGTCGGGCGCGGGATCACGAAAGGAAGTACTCGATGGCCGCCATCACCACGCGGCAGCCGACCGTCGCGAAGGACCCTCCACCCACCCCACGCCCCCGCAGGAGTCTGCGCCGGCCGTTTCGCGTCCGCCGCGGCGCGCTGCCCTATCTGTTGCTGGCACCCGCGATCCTGCTCGAACTGCTGATCCACATCGTCCCAATGTTCGTCGGCATCGGGATGAGCTTCCTCAAGCTCACCCAGTTCCACATCCGACACTGGAGCAGCGCACCCTTCGCCGGATTCGACAACTACCGACTGGCGATCGACATCGACGGCCCGGTGGGCAAGTCGCTGCTGCACTCGTTCTGGATCACGGTCGCCTTCACCACGCTGGTCGTGGGCATCTCGTGGCTGCTCGGCGCGATCGGCGCGATCCTGATGCAGGGCGCGTTCCGCGGACGCGCGGTGCTGCGCGCGGTGTTCCTGGTCCCGTACGCGCTGCCCGTGTACACCGGCGCAATCACCTTCGGCTTCATGTTCCAGCGCGACACCGGCCTGGTGAACCACGTCCTGGTCGACCAACTGGGTCTGGTCGACGACCGGCCGTTCTGGCTGATCGGCGGCAACAGCTTCTGGGCGCTGGTGATCACCGCCGTCTGGCGCACCTGGCCGTTCGCGTTCCTGTGCCTGATGGCCGCGTTGCAGAACATCCCCAAGGATCTGTACGAGGCCGCCTCGCTGGACGGCGCCGGCGTCTGGCAACAGATCCGCCGGGTCACGCTGCCGATGCTCGCGCCGGTCAACCGGGTCGTCGTACTGGTGTTGTTCCTGTGGACGTTCAACGACTTCAACACGCCGTACGTGCTGTTCGGCAAGTCGGCGCCGGAGGAGGCCGACCTGATCTCGATCCACATCTACCAGAACTCGTTCGTCACCTGGAACTTCGGCACCGGTTCGGCGATGTCCGTGCTGTTGTTGCTGTTCCTGATGCTGGTCAGCCTCGCCTATCTGGCGGTCGGCCGGCTGAGAGGCAGGGCCGATGCTTGAGCCGCGGTGGTTTCGTTGGGTGCGCCGGGTCGGACTGAGCCTGCTCACCGTGTTCGCACTCGTCCCGGTGTACGTCATGGTCACCTCCGCGCTCAAGCCGCTGGAGGACGTGCAGCGCGAGTTCCGCTGGATCCCCTCGCGGGTCACCCTGCGCCCGTTCGCCGACATCTGGGACACGGTGCCGCTGGGCCGGTACTTCGTGAACAGCCTGGTCGTCTCCGGCGTCGCGACCGTCTGCTCGGTGACGATCGCGGTCTTCGCCGCGTACACGATCAGCCGGCACACCTTCCGCGGCCGGCAGGTGTTCTCGATCTCGGTGTTGTCGACTCAGATGTTCCCCGGAATCCTGTTCCTGCTCCCGCTGTTCCTGCTGTTCGTCAACATCGGCAACGCCACCGGCATCGAGCTCTACGGCAGCAGGCTCGGGCTGATCGTCACCTACCTGACCTTCTCGCTGCCGTTCGCGATCTGGATGCTGGTCGGCTACTTCGACTCCATTCCGCGCGACCTGGACGAGGCCGCGATGGTCGACGGCAACGGGCCGATCGGCGCGCTGATCCGGGTCGTCATCCCGGCCGCGTCGCCGGGAATCGTGGCGGTGGCCGTGTACGCGTTCATGACCGCGTGGGGCGAGGTGTTGTTCGCCTCGGTGATGACCGACGAGTCCACCCGCACGCTCGCGGTCGGCCTTCAGGGGTACGCGACGCAGAACAACGTCTTCTGGAACCAGGTGATGGCCGCCTCGCTCGTGGTGAGCGTGCCAGTGGTCGCCGGCTTCCTCTTCCTCCAGCGCTACCTGGTCGCCGGCCTGACCGCCGGTGCCGTCAAGTAACCGTCCGGGTGGGCGTCGAGCAGCCGGGCGAACGGTCGGTCCCACAGCCGCCGGACAACTCCCCGCTCACGCGCACCGCGCACGTGTACACCCGCACATCCATCACCTGCACCCCCTGCATCCGCACACCCGTACATCCGCTCACCAGCCCGATTCAGCCCCATCGCACCTCTCGCGGATTCGCGCCCGACGCACGCGTGTCGACACGACGCGCGGGCGCGATGCGAGGCATGCCCGGAACATCCGAAGGAACCTCATGCCTGATACGACCGCCTTCCCCGAGGACTTCGTCTGGGGAGCGGCCACGTCCGCCTACCAGATCGAGGGAGCCGTCGCAGCGGACGGCCGACTGCCGTCCATCTGGGACACGTTCGCCCACACCCCCGGAACCATCGACAACGGCGACACCGGCGACCTGGCCTGCGACCACTATCACCGCTGGCCCGAAGACGTGGCGTTGATGGGCGACTTGGGCCTGAACGCCTATCGCTTCTCGATCGCCTGGCCGCGGATCGTGCCCACCGGCAGCGGTGCGGTCAATGCCAAGGGGCTCGCGTTCTACGACCGGCTCGTCGACAGGTTGCTCGACGCGGGCATTCGGCCGTTCGCCACGCTCTACCACTGGGACCTGCCACAGACACTTCAGGACGCCGGCGGCTGGACCGTACGCGACACCGCCGAACGCTTCGCCGAGTACGCGGGCGTCGTCGCCGGTCGGCTCGGCGACCGGATCACCGACTGGATCACCCTCAACGAACCGCTGTGTTCGGCCTGGATCGGCCACCTGGAGGGCCGGATGGCACCGGGCCTGACCGACCTGACCGCCGCCGTGCGCGCGTCGTACCACCTCCTGCTCGGCCACGGCCTGGCCACCCGGGCCGTTCGGGCCGCGGCGCCGCGCACCCCCTCCGTCGGCTACGTCGTCAACCTCAGCCCGTGCGAGCCGGCCACCGACCGCGCCGAGGACATCGCGGCGGCCGCCCGCGCCGACGGACACATCAACCGCTGGTGGCTCGACCCGGTGTACGGCCGCGGCTTCCCGAGCGACATGCGCGAGGTGTACGGCGTGGAACTGCCCGAACAGGCCGGGGACGCCGAGTTGATCGCCCAGCCGATCGACTTCCTGGGCATCAACTACTACTTCCGCCAGATCGTCACCGACGATCCGACCGGCCCCGCACCGCACTTCCGCCAGGTCCCGGTACCAGGCGCACCCACCACGGGCATGGACTGGGAGGTGTATCCCGACGGCCTGGAGCAACTGCTGGTCCGCGCCGCGGCCGAATACCCCGTCGACACCCTGCACGTCACCGAATCCGGCGCGGCCTGGCCCGACGAGCGCAACGCCGCCGGCGAGGTGCACGACGAACTGCGCGCCGCCTACCTGGAAGGCCACATCGCCGCCTGTGCCCGCGCGATCGAGCGCGGCGCGCCGGTCCGGGGCTACTTCGCGTGGTCCCTGCTGGACAACTTCGAATGGGCCTACGGCTACGACAAGCGCTTCGGCCTCGTCCACGTCGACTACGCCACCCAGGAACGCACCATCAAGTCCTCGGGTCACCGCTACGCCGCCCTGATCCGAGCACACGCCGAACGCACCGGCCGAACCACGTCCGCATCCCGACTCCCGACCGCCCGGTAAGCCCGTCACCGGCCGTCGCCGGCGCCCTCGGGGCTGTCAGGATGGGCGACCAGGAGCGCATGAGGGATTGCGGAATCGGCAGAGGGGGCACTCCGTGCCCCGTTTCGGGCGAGCTTCGCATGCGGGCCGGTTGGCCACAGGTCTTTCGGCCATGCCACTGCTGTTGACGGCGTGTTCGTCGGGGGACGGCGGCATACCGGATCTCCGTCGCACCGAAGGCCCGACGTCCGCCGGGGTCTCCGCCGAAGGGAGCGCCACGAACAACGACGAGGCCCAGGCGACGAGGCGCGCGCCGACGGGCGCATCCGCGCCGGTCAACGTGGTCAAGGTGGTCGGCCCCCATGGCAGTGGGCTTTCAATTACCTGGAGGACCCGGCGAATCGGGCCGGAGCGGTCTACGACGTCGGGTCGAGCGGGAACATCCCCACGCTGTACCTGCCCCAGGGCGAACAGGTGCGGTTCGAGCTGATCTCGCTCCGAGGCGTCCGTCCGCGTCTTGGTCTCTCGGCACCGCGCAACCCATGCGGGGTCAGTCTCGCGGACCGGCACCGCGCGGTCCACGTCGGGAACTGTGACGGTTCGACCCGGGAGGTCGTGCCGCCCGACGTACCGGCGTGAGTCGGTCGCGGGGGTCGGTTCGCAATCGGCCCGGGTCCGCATGCCGTTCGGGTGAGTGCCGCTCGTCGAACCGACACGGCACCGCACGCAGACACGCACTGACCAGAATTGCCTCCATGCCACCAAGCCAACCACAACCATCACCGCGGACGATCCCGGCGGGCGGATGGTGAGGACACACCCGGCCGCCACTCGGGGGTGCCGCTGGACAGCGGGGTCTGGGCGTACCTCGCCCACACACCTGGTCGGGCTGCCCGCCGCACGCGCCTCCCGGCTGCGCGGGTATCGCGACGCGTACCGCTAGGCCGTTGCCGTGGGGATCGCCTGCTCCTTGCCGACGGCCCGGTTCGCGGGCGGTTCGGGCAGCCAGTCGCGAGCCGGGTCGTACTCCAGCCACCGGCGTTGCGCCGCTTCGGTGGCGCAGACGGCGGTGAGGTCGCCCAGTCCCGGGTGTCCGTTGCCGGCGCGCCACAGCAGCGACCAGGCGTACAGCGGCGTGGGGTCCACCAGCGGGACGGAGCGCAGCCCCGGGATCTCCGGCAGCGGCGCGTCCGCGGGCAGGAGCGAGAAGCCTCGCGGGTCTTGCGCCACCTCGGCGAGGAAGTGCGCGAGGCCCAGGTTGACGCTCGTGGCCGTGTCTCGGATCTCGAATCGGTCGGCGAACCGGTGCAGGAAGTCGAGCCGGTCCAGCCGACCGGGTGCCCACAGCACGCTGTCGCTCAACCGGTCGGGCCGCAGTGCCGGTTCGGCCGCGAGCGGATGGTCCGTACTCAGAACGGCATCCACCGGCTCCAGGCGCACGAGGCGGTGGGTCAGGCCGGACGGCAGCGGGGGGTGGACCCGGCCGAAGGCCGCGTCGATGTCGCCGTGCAGCAGTGCCGCCGTCACCGACGGCAGGTCGCGACCGTGCCCCAGCGTCAGGTCCCCGGCTTGACCGGCGACATGGGCCAGCGTCCGCATCGGTGCGTAGAGGTGCCCCCAGACGTCGACACGCAGTGGACGGTGCCTGCCGACCGCCGCCGCGACCGCGGCGTCGGCGACGGCCAGGGTCTGCCGGGCCGGCGGGAGGAAACGCTGTCCGGCCTCGGTGAGGCGAACCCCGTTGCCGTCGCGCTGGAACAACTCGACGCCGAGCAGGGATTCCAGCCGCGCGATCCTCTTGGACAGCGCCTGCTGGGAAATGGCGAGCGTCCCTGCCGCCCGCCCGAAGTGCAGTTCATCGACGGCTCGCACGAAGGCGCGTACCTGTGCCACGTCGAGATCCATGGCTCCCACCATAGGTGACAACCGAAAGTTGTCGGCTGTGCGTGGGCGTTGTTGGATCACGGGGTTGCCGTGGAGGTTGCATGCTCGCCATGCGAAGACTAGATTCCCACCGGGGAGGCGGCGCGTCCCGTCGCCTTCACCGAGGCTCCCCGGCCCATCCCGGAACACGGTGAGGCGCTGGTCAAGGTCGAGGCGTTCGCTCCGAACCGAGGCGAGACGTTCCTCCTCGAACACCCCCGGCCTGGCATGCTGCCCGGCAAGGACATCGCGGGGCTCGTCGTGCAGGCGGCGGCCGACGGCTCGGGTCCCGGCATCGGCACCCGCGTGGTCGGACATCCGGCGCAGGGCGGCTGGGCCGAGTACGCCGCCGTGCCCACTCACTCGCTCGCGGTGCTCCCGGACGGGGTCGACAGCATACGGGCGGCGGCCCTGCCCCTGGCCGGGATCACCGCCTTGCGTCTGCTGCGTACGGCCGGTTCCCTGGCAGGCAGGCGAGTGCTGCTGACCGGTGCCGCGGGCGGGGTCGGCCACTACGTCACCGAACTGGCCGTCGCTGCCGGGGCCGAGCTGACAGCGGTCACGGCCACGCCGGCTCGCGGCCGGCGGCTCGCCGAGCTGGGCGCGCAGGTGGTGCACGACGTCGCGGCGGCTCGAGGGCCGTTCGACGTCGTGCTGGAGTCCGCGGGCGGGCCCGATCTGCCGGCCGCCCTCGCCAAGGTGCGTCCCGGCGGGCTGCTCGTCTGGTTCGGCCAGGCCAGCCGCACCCCGGTGACCCTCGACTTCTTCCAACTGCTGAGCGGGCCCGAGCGCGTCACGATCCGGCACTTCCACTACGCCGGTGCCCCCCTACGGCTCCGACCTCGCAGCCCTGGTACGCCTCGTGGAGCAGGAGCGGCTGCACCCGGAGATCGGCCGGATCGCCGCCTGGTCGCAAACCGCCGACACGCTGGTGGACTTGCGGGAGCGCCGGATACGGGGCAAGGCCGTGCTGACAACGGGAGCAACCCGATGAGCTTCGCCGAGTTCGCCACCCCCGACTGCACACGCGCCGGCCGCACGGGCGTCGGCGTCGCGCGCATCGGGTCGGCGGAGGCGAAGGCGCTGACCGGCCGGATCGCGGCAGGCGTCGGACGCCCGGAGGAGATCGCGGCGGCCGTGGCATTCCTCGCCTCGTCCGACGCGTCCTACGTCAACGGCCAGGACCTCGTCATCGACGGCGGCCTGCTCGGTGCGGTATCCGCCTGACGCCCGGCCCCGCACACCCGAAGCCGGAATCACGGACTTCCGCGCGCATCCACTCGCTTCCTTGTCTTGCCCGCTCAGGGCGAAGGGAGCCACCTTGACTGATCAAGGTAGGGTGAGTGCGTGCCCACCCGCGTACGACGCAACCCCGAAGACGCCAGGCGCATGATCCTCGAGGCGGCGAGCAAGTTGCTCGCCGCCGGTGGTCCGGCCGCCGTACAGGTGCGCGCCGTCGCCGCCGAGATCGGGATCACCGACGCGGCGGTCAACCACCACTTCGGCACGCGTGACCGGCTGTTGGAGTCGCTGCTGCGATTCGGCGGGACGAAGCTCAAGGCCGAACTGCACGCGGTGCTGAGTATGTGGACCGACGGCCCGGTCGACCCCGCCGAGTTGGTGCGGGCGTTGTCCGCGCTCTATGCCGACGGCTATGCCGAACTGGCGCTGGCCCTGCATCAGTCCGGTTGGCGCGACACCGGCAGCGGCCTGCTCGACGAGGTGGTGGACCGACTGCACGCTCAGGCGCGGCAACAGTGTGCCGCCGAAGGGCGAACTCCCCCGCCCCGCGAGGCGATCCAACTGACGATGGCCGGATTGCACCAAGCCGTTGCGATGGATCCCCTATTCGGCGATGACTTCCGCAGGAGCGTCGGACTCGACACCACAGCGCGAGATCGCATGCTCGATTGGTGGATCGAGATCCTGCGCACGACCATTGCCGGGCACGGCCCCCGGGTGGCGGCGGTTCCGGCGCGGCGCGCTTGAGACGTATGGCACCGTGTGGTCGGCGGCGACGGACGAAGGACGGGGTGCGGTGGACGAGTTGGGGCCGACTGATCCGCGGCGCATCGGTGACTTCGAGATCCTCGGCCGACTGGGTTCGGGTGGCATGGGGAGCGTGTACGTCGGGCGCTCGCGCGGCGGGCGCCTCGTCGCGGTCAAGGTGATCCGCTCCGGCCTCGATTCCGAACCGCACTACCGAGCGCGCTTCCGGCAGGAGGTCCAGGCACTGCGCGGTGTCGCCTCACTGTTCACGGCGGCCGTTGTCGACGCCGACCCGGACGGTGAACCACCCTGGCTGGCAACCGAGTTCATCCCGGCCCCGACCCTCGACGAAGCGATACGCGCGTTCGGTCCGCTGCCCGCGTCCACCCTGCATGTGATGGCGTGTGGACTCGCGGAGGCCCTGAACGCGATCCACTCCGGTGGCACGGCGCACCGCGACATCAAGCCCGCCAACATCCTCCTGGCCGCCGACGGGCCCAGAATCATCGACTTCGGAATCGCGGTGGGCGCCGACGACCCCGCCTCCCCCGCCGACCGCCTCGCGGCGCGGCTCACCGCGACCGGGGCGATCATCGGGACACCGGGCTACCTGTCCCCCGAGCAGGCACACGGCATGCGGGCGGGCACCGCGTCCGATCTGTTCGCGCTCGGCTGCGTCCTGGTGTTCGCGGGGACGGGCAGGCCTCCGTACGCGTCGGCGTCGCTCGCCGAACTCCTGCGGCAGGTCGTGCAGGACGAGCCGTACCTGGGCGACCTGCCGGAGCCCCTGCGCGGCCCGGCGGCGGGTTGCCTGGCCAAGGAGCCGGAGGAACGCCCTTCCGCACGGGCCCTGTTGGAGCAGTTGGTCGCCATCGCACCGCCGCACTTCGGGCCGGACTGGCTACCGCCCACGCTGCAAGCCCTGGTGGCCGACCGAGCAGCGGCGCACCGGCAACCGGCCGCGTCCTCCGCGCCCGCGAACGCGCAGGCCGCCACGGAAGTGACCCCTGCCCTCCGATACGCACCGACTCAACCGCAGCAACCACGACAACCCCCGGAACCACCGACGCCGTTCGACCCCGTCGTGCCGCAACAGCCGGCCACACCGCCTGCCGCCCCGTCGACGGCTCCGCGCGGCCGCTTCGCCGGAAAGCGGATGCCCGCCGTCGTGTTGTCCGCCGTCGCGGCGGTCGCGGCGGCGATCACCGTGCCCCTCCTGCTGATCGGCGACTCCAATGGCGGTGCGAGCGACGGTAGTCGGTCCACCGGCAACACGGGGGCGACGTCGAGTTCGTCCGTTCCCACACCGAACACCGCAAGCACCCCGAAACCCCCTGGTACGCAACCTCCGTCCGCCGCGCCGGAGCCGAACTCGGCGACACCGAGCGGCTCCACCTCGGGGTATCCCGCCGGTGTCGTCGTCAGGGTGAAGGCGTCGAGCAAGAGCCCCTGGATCACCGCGAAGGCATCCGACGGAACGTTGATCTTCGAGGGACGCGTGGATGAGGGCGCCACGCGGCAGTTCACCGATCCCTCGAGGATCGACCTGTTGATCGGTAACGCCGGCGCGGTGCGGCTCGACGTCAACGGCGTCGACCTGGGCAGCCCAGGCGCGCTGGGCGAGGTCATGCGCTTCACCTTCAAGCCCGGCAACCCACGACCCTCGTAACGCCGGGCGCCGCGTCCCCGCGTCTCGCCGACCGGCCCATCGTCCGCTCGACCGCCCGCGCGCACGGCCCAGTCGCACGCGGCTCGCGGCTCGCTCCTGCGCAGGGCGCGGGCCTTCGCCCCGACCTGCCGACCGTGTGCGGCTCCGATGGGGTCGCTGGTACGGATGTCCCTGCCTGCCTGACCGCCGATGAACGGATTGTCGACGGCTCAGAGCACGGCCGGCGAGTATTCCGCACGGACGAACGCGTTTCGGAAGCCCACCGTGTCGCCCACCCGGCGTTGACGTCGTGCACGGAACATCCCCGACGGATCCCTTGACCTGATCAAGTTGACCGATCCTCGTTGGCCTCCGAACCCTTGCCCGCCATCTCGACACGTGTCGCCTCCCGGGTGACGGGAGGCGGGAGGCGGGAGTGGCCATGACGTTGGACATCGGCACCATCGCGGAAGCCGGGCTGTTCGTGAATCGATCCTGGGCACCCGGTGGCAACGGTCGGTTCGACGACGTCTCGCCCGGGGACGGATCGGTGCTCGCGACGATCGCGGATGGCGGCGTCGTGGATGTGCTCGGCGCCGTCCAAGCCGCCCGAACCGCCTTCGACTCCGGGCCCTGGCCGCGAATGTCCCCCGCCGTGAGCGCGCCCGTGCTCGGAGCGACCAAGCCGCACCACATCGACGACGCGATCGCCGCACTGGACATCACCCTCGACGAGGAACAGACGGCCCCGCTCGAGACGCCGTACCGCCCGCACCCGGTCATCGGACACAACCGACCATCGCGCCGATCACCCGGACGAAAGGGAGTCGTCGCCACCGTCGATCCACCCGCGGACCCCGCGGCCGGCCTGCACGAGTCCGCTGTGGCGTGCCTTCCCCGCGGCGTGCCGTGACGCCACTCGGCCGCATCCCGCGAGCCGCCCGCCACCGCGACACCACCGGGATTGCGACTCGGTCCCGGCAGGCGACGTCGCGGGGTCTGCCCGATAGTGGTTTCAGATGACCGATAAGCCGCATAAAGGATACCGAACGCATGGAGCGCTACCCTCCCATCGCGGAACACGGACTCATCGGCGACCTCCAGACCGCCGCCCTGGTCTCCTCGGAAGGCGTCGTCAACTGGTTCGCCGCTCCCCGCTTCGACTCGCCGAGCGTCTTCGCCGCCCTGCTCGACCACGAGCGGGGCGGCTACTTCCGCCTCGGGGTCGACGGCGGGCACATCGCTCGCAAACAGCTCTATTACCCGGACAGCGCGGTCCTGGTCACCCGTTTCATGTCGCCCGACGGCGTCGGCGAGGTCGTCGATCTGATGCCGCCGCTCACCGGCCGCGCGCCGAGCGACCGGCACACACTGGTCCGCATCGTGCGCACCGTGCGCGGGACGGTCCGCTTCGACCTGGAGTGCCGGCCCCGCTTCGACTACGGGAGGGCCGCGCACCGGCTCGACGTACGGCCCGACGCCGCCGCCTTCCGAGCCCCCGGCGCCACCGCATACCTCCAGAGCACCTTCCCGCTGGAACGCGACGGCGACGACCTGTACGGCAGCGTCACCCTGAACGACGGCGAGAGCGCGGTCGCCGTGTTCACCTTCTGCGGCCCCGACGGCGCGGCACCACCCCCGCCCGACGCCGACGCCGTCATCGAACAACTGTGGGACACCACCGACTTCTGGCAGCGATGGGTGCGCGGGTCGAACTACCGCGGCCGCTGGCCCGGCATGGTCAACCGCTCCGCGATCACCCTCAAACTGCTCACCTACCGGCCCACCGGCGCCCCGGTCGCGGCGGCCACCATGGGTCTGCCCGAGCAGGTGGGCGGCGAGCGGAACTGGGACTACCGCTACACCTGGATCCGCGACGGCTCGCTGTCCATCCGGGCGCTGCTGGACCTCGGCTTCGTCGAGGAGGCCACCGACTTCGTGCACTGGCTCGGCGCGCGCCTGGGCGACTCGGTCGGCAGGGACGCCGAACCACTGCAGATCATGTACCGCATCGACGGCGAACGCCTGACCACCGAGGAGATCCTCGGCCACCTGGAGGGCTACCGCGGCTCCGCGCCGGTCCGGCTCGGCAACGCCGCCGCCGATCAACTCCAACTCGACATCTATGGCGAGGCGCTGTACGGCGTCTCCGAAGGCCGCGAGATCGCCCCACAGGCGGGCTACGTCGGCTGGAAGACCCTCTCCCGCGCGCTGGACTGGCTGGCCGACTGGTGGGACCGGCCGGACGAGGGCATCTGGGAGACCCGCGGCGGCCGCAAGGACTTCACCTACAGCCGGGTCATGTGCTGGGTCGCCTTCGACCGCGGCCTGCGCCTGGCCGACGCGTTCCGCCGGCCCGCGAACACCGAAGTGTGGACCAAGGCCCGCGACGCCATCTTCGAACAGGTCATGGAGCGCGGCTGGAGCGACACCGCCGGCGCGTTCGTCCAGCACTACGGCAGCGGCGACGTGCTGGACGCCTCCCTGCTGCTGATGCCGCGCGTCGGCTTCCTCGCGCCGCGCGACCCCGCGTGGCTGTCCACCCTCGACGCGATGGAGGGCACGCTGGTCTCCGACAGCCTGGTCTACCGCTACGACCCGACCGCGTCCCCGGACGGCCTGCGCGGCTCCGAGGGCACGTTCAGCCTCTGCACCTTCCTATACGTCGACGCACTGGCCCGCGCGGGCCGCCTGCGCAACGCCCGCTACACGTTCGAGAAGATGTTCACCTATGCCAACCCGGTGGGCCTGTTCGCCGAGGAGGTCGGCCCCAGCGGCGAACAACTGGGCAACTTCCCCCAGGCGTTCACCCACCTCTCGCTCATCACCGCCGCCTGCACCCTCGACGACGCGCTCGACCGCGAGCGCCTGGCCGGCGGGTCGGTGGAGCCGCGCGGGCCGCTGGGCCGCTGAACGGCCGAACCGCCGAACCGCCGAACCGGGGGCGCGCCACTCGCGCGGAGCGCACAGGCGCGACGCCGCGTGCCGTCGCCCGCTCTCACCCTTCGCGCCGCTCACCCGTTCGCGCCGCTCGCCCGTCCGGCCCGGCGCCGCCCCTCGGACGGCAGGACGGGGCTCGGTGGTGGAGCCCGGGCCGCGACGCCGATCGTTCCCACGCCCGTCGGGGTCCGACGTCCTGCGACGACACAATCACCCATCGATCCCCCTATATGGCATAAGTCATATTCATAGATCAATGCATTGCTCATCTATTCAAACCAGACATACCTTCCTCCGGGTCCGTGACAGGCCTCACACGTTCCCCACGGTCCCGGTACACCGGGTCCGCACCCCGTTTCGCATTGGTGAACGTCGCACGCCCGCACCACGAGGAGCTATTGCATGTCGTCCCACGTCCCCGGCCGGAAGACCGCGCCGCCCGACCCGATCGAGGCGGCGCCTTCCGGCGAGCAGGGCCTCAGCGGCGGTCTGAAGAACCGCCACCTGTCGATGATCGCGATCGGCGGGGTCATCGGCGCCGGCCTGTTCGTGGGCTCCGGCTCGGGCGTCAACAAGGTCGGCCCGGGCATCCTGATCTCCTACGCCCTCACCGGTCTGATGATCGTCTTCGTCATGCGCATGCTCGGCGAGATGTCGGCGGCCAACCCCACGAGCGGATCCTTCTCCTCGTACGCCGACCGCGCCTTCGGCCGCTGGGCGGGCTTCACGGTCGGCTGGCTGTACTGGTTCTTCTGGGTCGTCGTGCTCGCGGTGGAGGCCACCGCCGGCGGCGCGATCCTGCACGGCTGGGTGACCGCCGTACCGCAGTGGGCCTTCACCCTCGCGGTGATGGTGCTGCTGACCGCGACCAACCTGATCTCGGTGGGCTCGTACGGCGAGTTCGAGTTCTGGTTCGCGGGCATCAAGGTCGTCGCGATCGCGGCGTTCCTGGTGATCGGCGGCCTCGCGGTCTTCGGCGTGCTCCCCGACACCGACCCGGTCGGCCTGACCAACCTCACCGGGCACGGCGGCTTCCTGCCGAACGGCTGGGGCCAGATCCTCTCCGGCATGCTGCTCGTCGCCTTCTCCTTCATGGGCAGCGAGATCGTCACCCTCGCCGCGGGCGAGTCCAAGGACCCCCGCCGAGCGGTCACCCGCGCCACCAACAGCGTGATCTGGCGGATCGCGCTGTTCTACCTGGGCTCCATCCTGATCGTGGTCACGCTGATGCCCTGGGACTCCAGCGCCGTCGGAGACAGCTCGTACGTGGCGGTGCTCGACCACCTCGACATCCCGGCCGCCGGCCAGATCATGAACGTCATCGTGCTCACCGCGGTGCTCTCGTGCTTCAACTCCGGCCTGTACAGCGCGTCGCGGATGGCCTTCTCGCTGGCCAAGCGGGGCGACGGGCCGCAGGCCTTCGGCGCGGTCAGCCGCAGCGGCGTCCCCCGCAACGCCGTTCTGGCCTCGGTGGTCTTCGGCTTCGTCGCGGTGTTCTTCAACTACACCTCGCCGGAGACAGTCTTCGACTTCCTGCTGAACTCCTCCGGCGCCATCGCCCTGTTCATCTGGCTGTCGATCTGCCTCACCCAGTTGCGCATGCGCCGCATCCTGGAGCGCGAGGCGCCCGAAAAGCTGACCGTGAAGATGTGGCTCTTCCCGTACCTGACCTACGGCACCACGGCGTTCCTGCTCTTCGTGATCGGCTACATGCTGTACGACGACGTCGGTCGCAAGCAGATGCTGCTCTCGCTCCTGGCCGCCGCCGTCGTCCTGATCATGGCGTTCGTCCACCAGAGGCGCACCCGTCGAGCCCCGGACGACACCGCCGCCACCCCCGTCGCCCCCGGCGTCCCGGTGCCGGTCGGCGGAGCGACGAACAACCCCTGACGCCGACCCCCGACCGCGACGAGACGCGCGGGACGCCGGCCCCGCGGCTCCGCGAGGCACAGCGGCACGGGCCCTGTCCGAATACCCGGGCAGGGCCCTCGGCGCGCTCGGCGCCCAACCCCGGAACCCGGATTTCCCGGGCGGTCGTCCCGGTTGTCACATCCATATCCATTCGCTGGACGTGGTTACCTCGTCGAGGACGTCGGAGCGGGGCTCGACACCGAGGCCGGGGCCGGTGGGGACCTCGAGGTGTCCGTCGGACAGGACGAACGGCTTCGTGATGTCGGTGGCGAAGTACCGGCTGGAGCCGGAAGTGTCACCCGGGAGGGTGAAGCCGGGCAGCGCGGCCAGAGCCACGTTGGCGGCGCGGCCGATGCCGGTCTCCAGCATCCCGCCGCACCAGACGGGGATGCCATGGGCGCGGGCGAGGTCGTGGATGCGACGGGCTTCGAGATATCCGCCGACCCGGCCCGGCTTGATGTTGATCACGGAGCAGGCGCCGAGGGAGATGGCCGCCGCCGCGTGGGCGGCGGACTTGATGGATTCGTCCAGGCAGATCGGGGTGCGCAGCCGCTTGGCCAGTGCGGCGTGCTGGACCATGTCGTCGTTGGCCAGGGGCTGTTCGATCAGTTGCAGTCCGAAGTCGTCGAGCCCGCCGAGATGTTGGGCATCCGACAGCGTGTAGGCGGCGTTGGCGTCGACCTGCAGGAGCAGATCGTCACCGAAGCGTTCGCGCACGGCACGCACGGGGCCCAGGTCCCAGCGGGGCTCGATCTTCAGCTTGATCCGGACGTAGCCCTCGGCGATGTACCTCTCCACGGCGTCCAGGAGTTCGGGCACGGAGTCCATGATCCCGACCGAGACACCGCACGGGACCCGGTCCCGAGCGGCACCCAGGTAGGAGCCGAAGGACTGTTCGGCATCGCGGAGTTGGGCGTCCAGCACCGCTGTCTCCAGCGCGGACTTCGCCATCCGGTGGCCGGTGAAGGGCTCCAGGACTCGTCCCACCTCGTGCACGTCCAAGCCGTCCTTCGGCAAGGCGGGGATGAGGAACCTGCGCAGGACGTGCCGGGCGCTGTCGACGTACTCGGAGGAATAGCGCGGCTCGGACATGGCCCCGCACTCGGCCCAACCCTCGTGGTCGGTGGTGACGACCCGGACCAGCAGCACATCACGGCTGGTCTCCACGCCGAAGGAGGTACGGAAGGGGGCAACGAGCGGCATCGCGATCCGGCGCAGCTCGACGCCGGAAATCTTCGTCTTCATGACTGGTGGCTCCTCTGCGGGTGGTCACATGTGGGTTGTGCCGCGTTTGTGGGTCGTGGGTCGTTGGACCACGTAGCGGCGGCGTTCGTGGAAGCCGACGACACGGGCGCCTTCGGCGAGCAGGCCGCCCAGGGTTTCTCGTACGGCCAGTCGCCAGGCACGGGCAGCGCCGGGATCCGTGCGGCGCAGGGCTTCGATGTCGTCGGGGAGGTCGATGAGTACGGTCTCGGCGTCGGTCGCGGCGGTCTCCGGGCGGCCTTCGCGGTTGCGGACGCGGTGGGCGGCGCCGGCGGGCGGTTCGATCACCCGGGGCGGGGAGGGCGCGGTGAGATCCCAGGCGACCAGGACCCGGTCGGACTCGTCGCCGCCGTTGATGGTGTCGTGCATCGTGCCGTAGAAGGACGTCAGGTACTCTTCCGGCCGGGCGCCCAGTTTGGTCAGGTTGAAGTAGGCGTTGCGGCGGATGAGCGGGTCGTAGGTCCAGGTGATGCGCCTGAGTCGATGGGCAAGCGCCCACTGCCGCTGGTGCATCTTGAGGGCAAGGCCCACGCCGCGCCCGACCACGGCGCCGGTGATGTG
The DNA here is from genome assembly GCF_055558835.1 of Embleya sp. NPDC025285. Classification (NCBI taxonomy): domain Bacteria; kingdom Bacillati; phylum Actinomycetota; class Actinomycetes; order Kitasatosporales; family Streptomycetaceae; genus Embleya; species Embleya sp. NPDC025285. The sequence goes on along the minus strand of NZ_JBVHLU010000072.1, from coordinate 39,263 downwards.
CGAGTGCAGGCTGGTGCCTATGGGTTCGCCGAAGAAGGCGACCGACGCCCCCACCAGACGGCCGTCCTCGTATGCTCCGGCCACGTAGTTGCCGGCGTGGGAGAGCGCCCGCATGACCTCGGCGGAGATGGGTGAGGCGCCGGGTCGGGACCCCCAGATGTCGGCATAGAGGAGGCTGACGGCATCGAGGTCCTCCATCATGTGCAGTTCTCGGATTGTGGATCCGTTCATCGCGGTGCTCCGACTGGGTGGGCCAGGGGCCGGGCGCGGACCGGCATGGTGGCGGTGATGACAGGGTTCGTGGTCGGTGTGCGTGGCATCGCCGGCCGCGCCGAGGCCGGCGAGCGTGGAACACCCCACCCCGGCGGGATGGTTGCCGTCGGGGGTTGCCCGGACGCCGTCCGCCGCGGCGGACCGGGGCCGAGCCGTGCGGCCGAGTGGTATTCCGGACCCGACGCGGGCAGCGCTGCTCCCCGGGGGGTGACCGGGCACGCCGGGCGCGGTGGGAACCGATCGGGCGTCAGCCCATGTGCTCGCTCATCAGCCGCCGCACGTTCCCGCCCAGGACCTTCAGGATGTGCTCCTCGGGCATGCCTCGGCGCACCATCGCCGCGGTGACCAGGGGCATGTCGGCCGGGCCCTCCAGGTCGGGGAAGTCGAAGAGGGGGTCCTCGTCGTCGGCGTCCTCGCAGCAGGGCGGGGTGAGGTCCGCGATCACCTCGCGGAGGAAGTCCGCTCCGAGGCCGACGTGATCGATGCCGGCCACGGAGACGACGTGGTCGATGTGGTCGACGACCCGGTCGACGCTCACCTTCGCCGCGTCGTCGGTGAGGAAGCCCGGGACGAAGTTCACACACACCACTCCCCCGGTGCCGGCCACTCCACGGATCTGGTCGTCGGTGAGGTTGCGGTGGTGATCCCGCAGGGCGCGGGCGCAGGAATGGGTGGCGATCACCGGGCGGGTGGCCAACTCCAGGACATGGCCCACGCCACTGGATCCCAGATGGGAGATGTCGAACAGCATGCCCAGACGTTCCATTTCCCGCAGCGCCCGGACGCCGGAGGAAGTCAGCCGACTGCCGGTGGCCTCCTCCCGGCTGCCGTCGGCGAGCGGGGTGCGCCCCCAGTGGGCGATCGAAGCGATACGCACACCGAGCCGGAAGAGGGTGGAGAACAGTTCGACGGAGGCGTCGACGCCCGGTGCGCTCTCCAGGGCGAGAACGAGCGCGATCTTGTGGTCGGCGAGAGCCCTGTCGATGTCCGCGCCGCTCACGCACAGGGCAACGTGTTCGGCGTTGGCCTCGGCGAGGACACGACCGCACTCGATCATGCGCAGCGTTTGCCGCAATGCCCCCTCCGGTTGGAACTGTTCGTCGATGAACACCGGCAGGACCTGGATGTCGATCCCGCCCTCGCGCAACTGCGGCAGCCATCGGTCCCGGAAGAACCCGCCCCAGTGCTGCGGGGGGCGGGCGGCAACGGCCATGAGGAGGTCGTTGTGGGCATCGGCGACGACCGCGCGGTGGTGCAGGTCCAAGGACACGGCGGGTCCTTTCGCGTGGGAGGGAGCACGTGGCCGGAAGTGGAGCCGCGTGCGGAGGGATTCGGGTGTACTCGTGCCGACGTGCGCTTCCCATGAGGTGCCCGTGGCGCATGACGGCGGCGGCATCGCACGCCTCCCACACGACGTGGGGATGTGCGACGGGATCAGCGTGATCAGGAGTTTCGGTGCGCGGGTGATGGCGATGCGCCGACGCCGGCCGCCGCAGAGTTCGCCGAGGGAGCCGGCGCCGTGCCCGCACTCGGCGCCCGCGTGAAGCGGTCCCACCGTGGTCGACAGATCTCCAACGCCATGGTGTTCCGCAGGAAGTGGATACCGACCTGCCGACGAAGGAGCCGTCGATGGCGGTGAGGTCCAGAATTCCGGCCGAGCGGAGTCCGCGACTTTAGCCAGTCGTACAAAGCATCAGAGAAATCTCTGGTCGGATACCGCATGAACCCGGCCACTCCAGGGGCCACGCTGTCCGCATGCACAATCCAGCAAGGATGCGGCGGGCACCCCCGGCGGCCGTACCCAACGCAGCGGCGGTGGGCCGGCACTCCGGTCTCGTGGCCGAGCTCTTGTGAGCGGTGTGGTGGTCCGGCGCCCACCACACGTCCATCCGGGCCCGATCTCGCGGTCCGGCTGGATCAGAACTCCAACTCCTCGGCCTGTCGGCGCGGCGCCGATGCGTTGAGGACTTCCACAGCAGGGGCGTCCGCCCTTGTCGCCGACGAAGTGATGACGCCGCCACAGCGACACATACGTTCCGGCCGGCGCCGGTTGAGAGGGGTCCCTGTCAGATGACGGCACCATTGCACGAGCCGATCGCGGAAGCGGCCCCGAGCGCGGCCGGGGAAGCGACGACGGTCGGCGACACCAAGCCTGTACAAGGCCGTTCGCTGGGGCGGATCGCCTGGGAACGGCTCAAGCGCGACCGGTTGGCTCTGACGGGCGGCGCCGTCATCCTCGCGCTCGTCGTGATCGCGCTGTTCGCGCCCGTGATCTCGGACCTCGTCGGGCAGGATCCGAACGCCTACCACGAGGAGGAGATCGACGCGCTGTTCGGCACCCCCAAGGGGGCGCTGGGCGGCATCAGCGGCGAGCACCTGTTGGGTGTCGAGCCGGTCAACGGCCGGGACATCTTCGCCCGGATCCTCCATGGTGCCCGGATCTCGCTGCTCGTCGGCTTCCTGTCGGCCCTGGTGGCGGTCGTGCTGGGGACGATCCTCGGCATTCTGGCGGGCTTCTTCGGCGGTTGGGTGGACGCCGCCATCAGCCGCGTCATGGACGGTCTGCTCGCCTTTCCGCAATTGCTGTTCATCATCGCGCTGGTCTCGGTCATGCCGAGTGACATGCTGGGCATGACCGGTTCCAGCGTCCGCGTCTTCGTGATGATCCTGGTCATCGGCTTCTTCGGCTGGCCCTACATCGGGCGCGTGGTGCGCGGCCAGACGCTTTCGCTGCGCGAACGTGAATACGTCGAAGCCGCCCGCTCGTTGGGCGCCGGGCGCTTCTACATCCTGTACAAGGAACTGCTGCCCAACCTCGTCGCCCCGATCGTCGTGTACACGACGATGATGATTCCCACGAACATCCTGACCGAGGCCGCGCTCAGCTTCCTGGGCGTGGGCGTCAAGCCGCCCACCGCCTCGTGGGGACAGATGCTCTCGAACGCGATCGACTACTACGACTCGGATCCGATGTACATGATCGTTCCGGGCGTGGCCATCTTCATCACCGTCCTTGCCTTCAACCTCTTCGGCGACGGCGTGCGCGACGCGCTCGACCCCAAGGGCTCCCGCTGAACCGCCCAATCCGAGGCGACCCGCGGCACTTCACACGGGGTTTCTCATCAAATCCGGAGGATCCGAGATCGTGACTACCCAACGCACCTCAGGGCGGCGCAAGCAGGCACTGGCCGCTGCGGCCGTGGTCGCAGGACTGCTGACCACCGCGGCGTGCGGCGGCGGCAGCGGCGACAAAACGAGCGCGGCCGGCTACGACGCCGCCAACAACAAGGTCCTGAACGCCGGTTCCACCAAGGGCGGCACCCTGAAGTTCGCCGCCGCCCAGGACGGCGACTCGTGGGACACCACGCGCAGCTACTACGGCTTCGCCTGGAACTTCATGCGGTACTACAGCCGCCAGTTGGTCACTTACAAGACCGAGCCGGGCAAGGCGGGCGCGGCGCTGCAACCCGACCTCGCCACCGACATGGGCAAGGTCTCCGCCGACGGCAGGACCTACACGTTCGGCCTGCGCGACGGGATCACCTGGGAGGACGGCAAACCGATCACCTCCCAGGACGTCAAGTACGGCATCGAGCGCCAGTGGGCGCAGGACGTGCTGTCGGGCGGCCCGGTCTACCTCAAGGACATCCTCGATCCCGACGGCGAGTACCACGGCCCCTACCAGGACGAGTCCGCCGACAAGCTGGGCCTGAAGGCGATCGAGACACCCGACGACAAGACGATCGTCTTCCGTCTGCCGCAGGCCAACAGCGACTTCCCCCAGATGCTCGCGATGCCGTCGGCCTCCCCGGTACGCCGGGACAAGGACACCAGGTCCAAGTACGGCCTGAGTCCGTTCTCCAGCGGTCCCTACCGGTTCGACTCGTACGATCCGGGCAAGGGCCTGGAACTGGTCCGCAACACGCAGTGGAAGCAAGCCTCGGACCCGGTCCGCAAGGCCTATCCGGACACCATCAGCGTCAAGTTCTTCTCCAACGCGAATGACCTGGACCAGCGACTGATCGCCGGCGACTACGACTTGGACCTCAACCAGTCCGGCCTGTCGCCGCAGGGCCGCCAGACCGCGCTGAAGCAGCACAAGGGCAACCTGGACAATCCGATCTCCGGCTACGTCCGCTACGCGGCCTTCCCGAAGAACGTGAAGCCCTTCGACAACGAACACTGCCGCAAGGCGGTCATCCACGGCGCCGACCACCTGTCCCTGCAGACCGCGCGCGGTGGCCCCGTCGCGGGCGGGGACATCGGAACCAACATGCTGCCGGCGTCGGTTCCGGGTACCGAGGGCCAGACGTACGACCCGTTCGGGACAGCCGGCGCCGACAAGAGCGGAAACATCGCCAAGGCCAAGGAGGAACTGGCCGCCTGCGGCAAGCCGAACGGCTTCGGCACCACCATCGCCGTCCGCAACAACAGACCGGTCGAGGTGGCCACCGCCCAGTCCCTGCAGGCGTCGTTGAAGAGGATCGGCATCGACGCGCAGATCGACCAGTACGACGGCTCGCAGACCTCCGGCATCGTCGGCAGCCCCACCAACGTGGAGAAGAACGGCTACGGGATCATCATCGACGGCTGGGCCGCGGACTTCCCGTCCGTCCAGGGCTTCGGTCGGCCGCTGTGGGACAGCAAGTACATCCTGCAGAGCGGCAACGTCAACTACGCCCTGATCGAGGACAAGGCGATCGACGACCTCTTCGACGCCTATGCCAATGAGCCCGACGAGGCCGCCAAGGTCCGGATCGCCAAAGAGATCAACCACAAGGTCATGGAGGGCGCGTACTACCTGCCCTTCACCCACGAGAAGTATCTGAACTGGCGCTCCGGCCGGCTCACCAACGTCTACATGACCGACGCGTACAACGGCTACGACTTCGTCAGCCTCGGCCTGAAGCCCTCGAAGTGAACTCCGGTACACCCGCCGAACGGCACGAAAGGCAGGTGAAGGCCGGCGCGGCGTGACCGCGGGCCGCCGGAAGCCCCGGCGGCCCGCGATCCGCGGCAGGCCGTTAGCTGTGCTCACTTACCTCATCAGGCGGCTGTTCGCCGCCGCAGTGATGCTGGTGGTCATCATCATGGTGGTCTTCGGCATCTTCTTCCTCGTCCCCAAATGGGTGGGCGTCGACATCGCCGCGAGCTTCGTGGGCAAGCAGGCCGACCCCGCAGCCGTCGAGGCCGTGCGGGAGAAGCTCGGTCTGAGCGACCCCATCCACCTCCAGGCATGGGAGTTCTTCAAGGGCATCCTCACGGGCCGCACCTACGCGACCGGCGGCGATGTCGTGCACTGCTCAGCGCCGTGCTTCGGCTACTCGTTCAAGAGCGAACAGGCCGTCTGGCCGGTGTTGACCGACCGCTTCCCGGTGACCCTGGGGCTCGCGCTGGGCGCCGCCGTGCTGTGGCTGGCCTTCGGTGTCGCGGCCGGGGTGCTCTCCGCGCTCAAGCGCGGCACCCTGTGGGACCGCGGCGCGATGGTCGTCGCCCTCGCGGGCGTGTCCCTCCCCATCTACTTCACCGGCATGCTCTCCCTGGCGACCTTCGCGTTCGGGCTGAAGTGGTTCGACGCGCAGTACGTACCGCTCGCGGAGAGCCCGGGCGACTGGTTCGGCGGCATGATCCTGCCGTGGATCACCCTCGCCTTCCTGTATGCGGCGATGTACGCGCGCATCACCCGCGCCACGATGATGGAGGTGCTGGGCGAGGACTACATCCGTACCGCGCGCGCCAAGGGCCTGCGGGAGCGGACCGTCATCGGAAAGCACGCCATGCGCTCCACGATGACGCCGATCCTCACCATGCTGGGCATGGACCTCGGCGCCCTCATCGGCGGCGCGATCCTCACCGAGTCGACGTTCAATCTGCCCGGCCTGGGCCAGGCCGTGCTGAACGCCATCAGGAACCAGGACCTGCCCGTCATTCTGGGCGTCGTCCTGATCACCTCCCTCTCGGTGCTCCTGGCCAACCTCGTGGTGGACGTCCTGTACGCCGTGATCGACCCCAGAGTGAGGCTCACATGACCGAAATCGGCGAGCGGCTCCACCGGAGCAGGGTCGCGGGCGGGCCCGCCGCCGCCTCGCCCGCCCCGAGTGCGTTCCTGGAAGTGCGTGACCTGAAGGTGCACTTCCCCACCGACGACGGCCTGGTCAAGTCCGTCGACGGGCTGAGCTTCCGCCTGGAGCGGGGCAGAACCCTCGGTATCGTCGGCGAGTCGGGCTCCGGCAAGTCGGTGACCTCGCTCGGCATCATGGGCCTGCACACCACCGGCCGGTACGGCAGGCGCAAGGCGCGGATCTCCGGCGAGATCTGGCTGGACGGCACCGAGTTGTTGTCGGCCGGACCCGACCACGTGCGCAGGCTGCGGGGCCGCGAGATGGCGATGATCTTCCAGGATCCGCTGTCCGCGCTGCACCCGTACTACACGATCGGCCAACAGATCGTCGAGGCGTACCGGATCCACCACGACGTCGACAAGAAGACCGCCCGCAGGCGGGCGGTCGAAATGCTCGACCGGGTGGGCATCCCGCAGCCGGACAAGCGGGTGGACAACTATCCGCACGAGTTCTCCGGCGGCATGCGCCAGCGCGCGATGATCGCGATGTCCCTGGTGAACAACCCCGAACTGCTCATCGCGGACGAGCCCACCACCGCCCTCGACGTCACCGTCCAGGCGCAGATCCTCGACCTCATCCGGGACCTGCAGAAGGAGTTCGGCTCCGCGGTCATCGTCATCACCCACGATCTGGGCGTCGTCGCCGAACTCGCCGACGACATCCTGGTGATGTACGGCGGCCGCTGCGTCGAGCGAGGCCCGGCGGAGCAGGTGTTCCACGAGCCCCGGCACCCCTACACCTGGGGCCTGCTCGGCTCGATGCCGCGCCTGGACCGCGAGCAGCAGGCGCGGCTGATCCCGGTCAAGGGCTCCCCGCCGTCCCTGATCAACCTCCCGTCCGGCTGCGCATTCAACCCGCGTTGCCCGTACGCGGACGTGCCGAAGGGGGACGTCACCCGCACGGTCCGCCCCGAGTTGACCGAGGTCGGCAACAGGCACTGGGCCGCCTGCCACATGACACCGGAGCAGCGGGAGCGGATCTGGATCGAAGAGATTGCGCCGAGGTTGTGAGCGAGAACGCGGAGGAGAGCGCAGTGAGCATCCCTGCACATGGCGACGGCGGGCAGGCCGGTGATCTCGGCCCGGCCGTGACCGGCGGCGCGGCCACCCTCGTCCAGGACGCCGCGCCCGGCGAGATCCTGCTGAGGGTGACCGGGCTGCGGAAGCACTTCCCGATCCGCAAGGGCCTCTTCCAGCGCCGGGTCGGCGCGGTGCGCGCGGTCGACGGCATCGACTTCGAGGTGCGCTCGGGCGAGACCCTCGGCGTCGTGGGCGAGTCGGGCTGCGGCAAGTCGACGATGGGCCGGCTGATCACCCGGCTGCTGGAACCGACCGCGGGGACGATCGAGTTCGAGGGCAGGGACATCACCCACCTCGGTGTGGGTGGCATGCGCCCGATGCGCCGCGACGTGCAGATGATCTTCCAGGACCCGTACTCGTCGCTGAATCCGCGGCACACCACCGGGACGATCATCGGCGCCCCCTTCCGGCTCCAGGGCGTCGAACCCGAGGGCGGCATCAAGAAGGAGGTACAGCGACTGCTGTCGGTGGTCGGCCTCAGCCCCGAGCACTACAACCGCTACCCGAACGAGTTCTCCGGCGGGCAGCGGCAGCGCATCGGTATCGCCCGCGCACTCGCCCTCCGGCCGAAGCTGGTGGTGGCGGACGAGCCGGTGTCCGCGTTGGACGTCTCGATCCAGGCCCAGGTCGTCAACCTCATGGACGACCTGCAACGGGAACTGGGCCTGACCTACGTGATCATCGCGCACGATCTGTCCGTCGTCCGGCACGTCTCGGACCGGATCGCGGTGATGTACCTCGGCAAGATCGTCGAACTCGCGGACCGGGACCTGCTCTACAAGGCGCCGATGCACCCGTACACCAAGGCGCTCATGTCGGCCGTCCCGATCCCGGACCCGCGGCGCAGACACGCCGCGAGCGAGCGCCTCCTGCTCGAGGGCGACATGCCCTCGCCGATCGCCCCACCCGGTGGCTGCCGCTTTCACACCCGGTGCTGGAAGGCGACGCGGATCTGTACGACCGGCGAGCCGCCTCTCCAGGAGCTGCGGCCCGGTCAGCGGGTGGCCTGCCACCACCCGGAGAACTTCGCCGACCAGGCCCCGCAGGACACCGTCCTGCTGTCGGCCGCGCAGCGGACCACGAAGCCGGCCGCACCCGGCGGGCACGGTGCCGCGGGTACGGCCGGAAGGTGAGGACCGGCCGGTTCCCGTGCGATGGCACGGGAACCGGCCGGTCGTCGGTCCGGGCGGCTCGTCCGAATTCGAGCCGCCCGGATTCGATGGTCACCGTCAGTGGAGTCAGCGGAGGTCGCGCATGAGCTTGCCCATGATGGAGTCCACCTTGTCCGAGTCGAACTTCTCCGAGCCGATCAGCAGGGTCACCGCCCGTCGGCCGTCGTCGGTGACGGCGTTCCTGAACTTGTGGCCGCTGGCCACGCTGCCGCTGTGTCCCCAGACGACCAGACCCGGAGCGGGCTCGTGGCGCTCGATTCCCAGGCCGTAGCGCTCGCCCGGGAAGTCGTCGGGAACGGTCTTCTTCATTTCGGCCAGTTGGGCCGGAGCCAGCAGTTTCCCGCTCAACAGGGCGGTCCAGAAGGCGGTGGTGTCCGCACCGTCGGAGATCAGCGCGCCCGACGCGTCGGCCTCCGAGGTGTTCCATTCCGTCAGGTCCACCAGAGTGGATCCGCGCTCCCCGTAGCCACGCAGGTCCGGCTTGGGGATCGTGGTGCGATCGCCGGGCCATGAGGTCTCGCACAGACCGAGACGCTTGATGATGCGTTCCTTGATCTCGGTGCCGATGCCGCGGCCGGTGACCTTGGTGACGATCAGGCCGACCAGGTTGTAGTTGGTGTTGGAGTAGGCGAAGCCGTCCGCCGTCCGGTCGGGCCTGGGCAGACCGAGCGCCTGCCGGACCGTCTGCAAGGGCTCGATGTGATCCCAGCGGTGCTCGTCCTCGTCCTCCCAGAACGGCGCGTCCAGGTAATCGGGCAGGCCACTGGTGTGCTGCAGAAGCTGCCGGATCGTGATGGTGCGCCCGTCGTAGAGCTTGGTGCGGATCAGGCCGGGCAGATAGTCGTCCACGGTGTCGTCGAGACCGATCCTGCCCTCGCCGACGAGCTGAAGCACGACCGTGGCCGTCCAGGTCTTGGTGTTGCTGCCGATCCGGCTGTGCTCGTTGCCGACGGCCTTGCGGCCCGTTCTGAGGTCGGCGAGTCCGACACCGCCGTTCCGGACGCCGCAGTTCGGACTCTTCACCGTCACGCTGATGCCCGAGGCGCCGATACCCTCCAGTGACTTCAGAGCCGTCTGGATGGGCTTGCTGTCACACTGCGCCTTCGCGCTTGCCTGCGTAGGCACCGTCACCAGAGAGGCCGCGCACGCCAAGGCCACGACGGCACTCGTCCTGTATCGCATACTTTCTCCTTCTGCAGTACTGATCCGTGGGGCGGAATCGATGGCGCCCGGTGCCGGGACAGACGGCCGCCGTACGAGGGACGGCGGGGGCGGTCGCGGTGGGTTGCGCTGCACGGGGCGGTGGGGGGTACGGTCGCCGGGGGTGGCCGCCGCACGTTTGCTGGATTGTGCATGCGGACAGCGTGGCGTCTGGACCGGCCGGGTACATGCGGTACCCGTCCAGAGATTCCCGGAATGTTTTGTGCGACTGGCTAAAGAGGTGAGGATGCTCGGTACCGGGGTTCCCGATCTCGGACAAGTCCTGGAAGTGTTGGGCTCGTCGCTGCTGCGGCCGTTGACCGTACCGCCGGAAAGCCTGGTACCGGTCTCGGGCGTCCTCATCTTCGAACGGCGAGCCCCGCTTCCACTTCCCCCGGTCCGGGACGCGATCCTGCTCGCCGTCGGAGTGGGGATGGTCGAAGCGCAGGCGATGGAGTTGGTCGCCTCGGCGGCCGAGGCCGGGTACGCCTGTCTGGTGGTGAAGAGTTTCGGCGAGCCGGTCACCCAACTCGTGGAAGCCGCCCGGCAGTCCGGCATCGTGCTGCTTGCCGCGGACGAGGCCGTGGCATGGCACCATTTGGATGCCATGATCTCCTCGGCTCTCACCCCGACGGTGCGCTTCGGGCAGGCCGCGGGTGCCCCGGCCGTCGGCGATCTGTTCGCGCTGGCCAACGCGATCGCGGGGATGGTGGGCGGAGCCACCGTGATCGAGGATCCGCACCGGCGCATCCTCGCCTACTCGACGTTGCCCGGCCAGGCCGTCGACGAGGGCCGTCGCCAGGGCATCCTCGGCCTCCAGGTGCCGGAGGGCCCGGAGTACGACGAGCAGTACCGGGTGCTCACCAAGGTCGAGCGCACCTGTCGGTTCGCCGCCGTCGCCGGGGGTCTTCCTCGTCTCGGTGTCGCGGTCCGCGTGGGAAACGAGGTGTTGGGTTCGATCTGGGTCGTCAATGCCGGGGAACAGTTGGACTCCGTTGCCGAACAGGCCCTTTCCGATGTGGCGGACAACGTCGCGCTGCACCTGCTCGCGGCCCGGACCACGGAATCCGCCGTCCGGCGCAGGTACGCCGACCTGTTGCGACGGCTGCTCGCCGACCCGAGCAGCGTCACCGCGGTGGCGCCACAGCTCGGCCTGGACCCGAACCTGCCCGTCGCGGTGGCCGCATTCGCCGTCGCCTCGGTCGATGCCGAGGATGTACTCACGGCACACGCGGCCACCCGGCTCGCCGACTTGGTGAGCCTGCACTGCGAGGCGCGCTACGGCAGGCACGGCTGCGCGTTGATCGACGCGACGGTCTATGCGCTGCTGCCGGGCGGGCCTTCGCCGGACGCGCACCGGGAACTCGTCGCCTATATCGCGCGGCGGGCCCACAGCGCGCTCCGCGTGCCCGTTCGGGCCGGTCTCGGCTCGATCGTCGAGGGGCTGCGCTCGATCGTGAGCTCACGCGCCGACGCGGATCTCGTCCTGCGTGCGCTCTCCGAGCGGCCGGGTGATCCGGAGCCGTGCCAGGTGGCCACGATCGACGAGGTGTGGGCGGGCGCGACGCTGTCCGCACTGGCCCAGATGCTGGCCACGCACGAGGTGCTCCCCCGCGGACTGGGGCCGGCGGTCCGCGCCCACGACGTCGAGCACGGCACCACCTATGCGCCCACGATCCTCGCCTACCTGGACGCCAACGGCGATGTCGCCGCCGCCTCCCATCGGCTGTCCGTGCACCCGAACACGATCCGCTACCGCCTTTCCCGCGCCGGCGAAATCTTCGGTTTCGATCTCGCCGACCCGGACGAACGCCTGGTGTTGTGGCTGCGGTTGCGCCTCGGCGACCAACTCGGCTGGTGAACGGTCGCCATCACCGGGCCTGCTTCACGACCGGGTCGCGGGGGCGACCCGGTCGCCGGACACGCGGTGGTGGCGGTGCCGGGGTCGGGTATCGCGTTCGTTTCGATTCCCTCTCATCCGAAAGGCGCGAGGGCACCCGCACTTTCTGGATAGTGGCGTTTTTCGGCCACGGAGAACATCCTTTTCGAGCCGTCGTGATCAAGGTACGGCCGGAAAGAGGTCCCATGAAGCACAAGCGCAAGCTCGTCGTCGGCCTGGGTGCGATCACCATGAGCCCGGGCATGATCGCGGGCGCCGGATCGGCGAACGCGGGGACGAACAACACCGATTACGTGTATACGGGCAGCACCGCCACCGGCAAGGTGTGGTTCGATCACGACGGCGACTGGTTCTACGCCCAGGACCTGGCCACGGACAGCCACGGCGTGGCCGTCCAGTACCGGATCAACGACTCCTACGCCTATCCGCTGCTGGTCAACAACGGCGGCAAAGGCAGCGTCAAGGCCTTCAACAAGGATTTCCCCGAAGGTGCCACGGTCTGGTTCCGAGCCTGCCTGACCGAGGACAACGTCGCCTGGGACTGTGACTCCATGGCTTGGTCAGGCCAAGGCCTGATCCGACCCGACGTACAGATTCGGCCGAAACGGCTCGCCGGAAGACCCACTCCCAGCGGGCCGTTTCGCTGCGCCCACGCGACGAGCGACGATGACTTTTCTCGTCCGCCGTCCGCGGAATGTCCAATTCTCGCTCGCAGTCCTGCACGAGACTGCGACGTCGGCGGTGCCGGCCACGCCAAATACGGCCCTGGCGCACCATTTCCCGCTGCCGTCGGGGAACTTGCTCACCACCGCCCGGCACAGCGCCTCTCCTTCCGCCGCGCTCCGGCAACCTCGACAGTGCGCCAGACCCGCGGTGGCCTCGTTGGCCTGCCTGCCCCAGGGCGAGGAACCCTCATGACCTTCACCCCCGCCCTCGAGTTCGCCTTCGAGATCCGCGCCCACGTCGCCGAGACGCTGCACATCGGCAATGGCGACGGCGAGAGAACCGAGTTCACCCCGATCGTCGGCGGCACGGTCGCCGGCCCCTGGTTCACCGGCACCGTGCTGGCCGGCGGCGGCGACTGGAGCAACACGCGCGGCGAAGTCTGCGAACTGGAGGCGCGCTACCTGATCCGCGCGGACGACGGCGCGGTCGTCGACATCGTCAACCGCGGCTACTACCACCCCGCACCGGAGAGCCCCGACCAGTACGACGGCGACCTCCGGGTCACCGAGAAGGGCCACTACTACCGCACCTCGCCGATCTTCCGCACCGACGCCCCGGCCCACCGCCGCCTCACCGAGACCGTGTTCGTCGGCCTGGCCCGCCCGGACGGGGACGACGTGGTGGTGATCAGGATGTACGCGGTGGGCTAGACCCTGCCCGAGGTGGCGTCCGCGACCCGCTACGGCTCACCGGCCTCGCGTGCTGCGGGGCCTGGCGTTCGACGCGCGCGGTCCGGCACGGCCGCACGGGCCTCACGCGGCCCGGAGGACGCGTGGGACGGGTGGCCTGCCCGATGTGGGCCGGCTACCCGGGTCGGCTCGGGACCCGATCCGTTTCGTCGTGCTCGCATACGACCGCGAGCGGGCGTTCGCCGCCCCGAAGACACACCTGCTCGCCGGCGTCTCCACAATGTCGCCGTGCCCCTCCCCATGCCCCGAGCCGGCGGCACTCGCGGCCCCCGAGGCACTCCGGTCGCGGCGGCGCGCACGGTGACGGGCGCGTCCGAGCCGCGTACGGTCGGCGGAACCCGGCAGGACACCGCGATGCCGAACACCTCGCAGACCGTCCGACCCGGCCCCACGCATCGCGAATCCTCACGTGCCGGCCCGCTCGTCCCGAGCCGTACCCGTCACGCCGCGAATCGACGCGGATTCCTCAACAACACATGCGGGTGCGGGAGACCGAGCACACGGTGCCGCAGGTCTGGGCGGCGACGTCGATCTCGGTCAGTCCTCGCTCGGTCGCCGACCCTCCGACATAGAGGGAACCGGCCGGGTTCTCCATACCTCGGGGTGATCCGGCGCCCGCGCGCCAGGCGGCGACGATCTCGTCGACGGGGATGCTGTGCGATGTCGTACGCATGGCGACACCTCTCGTCTTCCCTGGATGCCCGGACCTCTCGATGCAAAGACCCGGTGGTGCTCGGACGGCTCTCGGCCGCCCCGGTCCGGAGCGCAAGGTGCGGAACCCACACCGTATCGCCGCGGCACAGCGGAAAACACCCCCGGAGAACGTGCGTTGCGTCAGCGTGCGCCACACCGTCCCCCTCAGCCCGGCCGATACCTCGGCGACCGCCGGCACCGGACCGGATCGCGCCCCCACGCGTCCTGGGCGGAGGTTATCGACGTTGCGCGAGCCGGCGGGCCAACCCACTGCGACTGAGCGGTTGTCGATACGGGTACACGCCCTTGTCCTGTCACCGAGGCGCGTCCGGCACCGACGCGTTCCGGCCCGGTTTCCACATGTAGGGAGAGTGCCGTGACATTCGCATCCGAACCTCGACCACCCACACCGCCACCGACGCCGACGCATCACGAACCCACCACACCCACCGCGCAATTCGAGACCTGGGGACCCCCGCCCGGGCCGCCCGTCCTCCCTCCACGACACGCCTCACGCACGGCCCGCAGGGATCCGACCCCCTCCCGATCCACCTCCCCCTCACCCCTGACACGTCCCGCCCCCGCGCGCCCGACAGCGACCACGCCGGCGCCCGCGACGACGGGAACGTCCGGCAATCCGTTCGAAGAACCGTCCGTGGACGGCACGCATGAGCCCCCGGACGACGCGTCGCAGACGTTGCTGCGACTGACGGCGACACACCGGCCGATCCCCGACCTCGCTCGCATGATCGCGATCCTGCGAGACTGCCCCGGATCCGCCGCCGACGACGTCCTGCGCGAGGCGGCCATGACACGACCCGTCAGCGACCTCGTACAACTGGCGGAACTCCTGCGCGACCCCGCCCACTCCGCACAAAGCAAGCACCCCACCGCCCAACCCGACCCACCCCACCCGCGATAGGCCGGCGCGGCGGGCGCCGGTGGCCGGGACTGAGCGATTGCGCAAGCGGGTACACGCCCTCGTCCGGCGACCGGGAGCGTGTCCGGTACAGGCGCGGTCCGGCCGTGTTTCCACGCGCAGGGAGAACCCCGTGACCTTCGCACCAGACCCCGAACCATCGACGCCCGCACCGCTGCCCAGGCATCACGAACCCCCCGCGCCGAGCGCCTATTTCGACACCTGGACGCCCCCGCCCGGCGCTCCCCCGCGGCCCGCCTCGCCGCCGACCCGCCCGAGCGGCGCGGCGCCTTCGTGGTCCGCCCCCGCGCCCATGACGCCGCGTTCCGATCCCTTCGCGCACCCGGCACCGGGCAACCCGGTCGAGGAGCCCGACCACGACACGACGGACGACTTGCCGGACAACGCGGCGGAGACGTTGCTGCGCCTCGCGACCACCCATCGCTCCGTCCCCGAGGTCGCACGGATGATCGCCATCCTGGGCGACTGTTCCGGAATGGCCGCCGACGAGGCCCTGCGGGAAGCCGCGATGACACGGCCGGTGAGCGACCTCGTGCTCCTGGCGGACCTGTTGAGCAACCCCACCCACGCCAAGCAGGGCAGGCGCCCGGTCGAAGTAGGCGACCCGCACCGCCCGAACGGGCCCGTCGGCCCGGGGAATGCCGGCGGGTTCCCACCCCTGCCGCCGGCGTTCACCGCCACCGCGTCACCGGCCGGGACACCGTCGACAGCCACCGAGAAGGTCGCGGGGACGGCTCTGCGCTGGGCCACCGCGGTGGGCCTGGCGGTATCCGGACTGGCACTCGGCAGCGCCATCCCCGCCGCGTTCCGCACACCCCCATACGCGGCCGGGTGGTTCGCGCTGTCGGGTCTGGTGTGCCTGTTCCTGGCCGGGGTCACGGCCGTGCGCGCCGGTCGCGGCACACGCCTGGCCGCCTTGGTGGCGGGATGCGTGACGATCGCCACCGCGCTCGTACCGCGACTGGTCGCCGACGCCGGGAGCAGGATCGACGCGTGGGGCCCGATCGCCCTGGGCGCCGGCACACTCACCGCGCTGTGCGCGGCGGCCGTCCTCACCCGGCCCGCCGGCTCGCCCGACACCCGGGGCCCGCGCCGACGGATCGACTTCGAACCGTGGGAGGCCACGATGCTCGAGAACCGCCCCGACAGTACCGCCCGTCTGCTCGGCTGAACCCGAATCGTCGCGGCCCCGGGCCCGCGCGCCGAGGCCGGCCGACGTGCCCACCGATCCCCACCGAAGCGAGGGCCCGCGTTAGGAACGGGAACGGCCTCGACCGCACGCACGCGGTCCGGGGCCGTTCCCGCCGTCCCTTCCACGAGCGACGGTCCTTGCCATCCGGTTGCGGATGGCAAGGACCGTCGTCATGCCTGGGCCGCCCCGATTCCCGGCTGTTCCGCACCGGTCGGGCTCGCCTTGCCGGCCGGATCCCGGTCCGACGGATCTCTGTCCGACAGATCCCGGTTCACCGGGGCACGGTGATGCCCGCCGGACCGGCTCACTTGTACTGCGTGGTGACGTTCACGCCGCCGAAGGTCTGCGCGGCGGCGAGGGTGAAGTAGACCCAGCCGGACGGCGGGGCGGCGATCGTCAGGGTCTCGCCGTTGCCGGCGTTGGTGGACTTCGCCTGGTAGTTGCCGGTGGTGGCCCAGGTGCTGCCGCCGTAGTACAGGTCGGCGTTACCGGTGCCGCCGCTGCTGGTGATGGTCAACTCCTTCGCACCTGCGGGCAGGTACAGGAAGTGGTAGCTGTAGTTGCCGGTGGTGGCCGCGAGATTCTCCCGGCGGCAGTTCTTGTCGAACTGACGGGGGTCGGCGTTGGTGCAGAGCGGGGTGGACGAGACCTCCGGCAGGGGGCCGCAGTCGTCGGTCGCGCAGGTGGTCGTCAGCCAGGTGGCGAAGCCTGCGTCATAGCGGGAGCCGATGGTCTGCTTCAGGAAGGTGCGGGCACCGGTCCAGTCGCCCGCGCGGTACTTGCCCAGCACGGTCTCGACGTCCGCGGGGTGCGCTTGGAGCATGTAGCGGACGGCCAGGAAGCCCCACCGGTAGACCCGGGCCGAGTTGACGTCGGGGTCCTCGACCTGGTCGTAGACGGTGTCGAACAACTCGCCGAGCGTGTAGGTCTTGTTGCCGGCCACGGCGATGGCGTCGGCGTTGCGCTCGTTGCGGTAGCCGAACGAGACGTTCTCGGCGATGCCCTCGACCCACCAGATGGTCGGCGTGGTCATGCCGGCCTCGAAGTCGCCGTACATGTTGTAGCGGCCGTCGAGGTAGTGGGTGTACTCGTGGTTGAGGTTCCAGATCTCGAAGGACGGACGCAGCCAGTCCGCCTCGTGGGCGATGAAGCGGGCCTGGTTGCCGGCCTGGGTCGGGTTGCCCTCCTCGTATGTGCCGCCGTTGTCGACGTCGACGTTGTAGATGGCCCAGGCGTACAGCGCGTATTGGGTGTAGTCGTCGAACGCGACGACCTCGAGGTTGGTGTTCACGTCACCCGGGATCGCGCCCTTGTCGCCGATCACCCGGTGGAAATAGGCGTCCTGGTTGATCAGGCTGTTGCAGGTGGTGGCCAGTTGCCCGGGGGACATGTCCTGGGCACGGAACTTCAGGTTCGGGTTACAGGAGTGCCGGATCGGCAGGACCACGGGGAGCACCCGGTCGGCGAGGTCACAGATGGCGTACGCCGCACAGTTGTTCCGGTCGAACTCGCGCGTGTACCAGGCCAGGTTCATGGTGAGCGGCGCGGTCGGACCGACGTTCGGGTAGCGGTTGATCAGGTCCTTCAGCAGTGGCCGGACCCGGTCCTTGAGTTCGGGGACGTCGAGGGCGTAGCCGAGGAAGCGGCCGACGTTGCTGACGACGTCCAAGCGGTTCAGCTGGGTGTTGTTGCGGATGATGAAGTCGGACCAGGTGTCGAGGATCGCGGGGTCGGCCTTGAGGGCGGCCCGCCAGCCGCGGCCGTCGTTCTTGGCCTTGAAGCCGTTCTCGACGACCCACTCGACGTGCTCCACGGCAAGGGTCATCCGGCTCGGCCACGTGCCGCCGTAGCCGGCGAGCAGCCACTTGACGACGCCGGCGTACCGGCCGGCCGTGTGGGTGCTGTCGATCAGCGTGACGACCTCGTTGAGGGTCTCGCCGTTGGCGTCGGTGACGTCCTTGCTGCGCGGGGAGGCGAAGAAGGCGTCCAGCGCGCCGCGGGCCGCGGTGTCCAGCGCCGGGCCGTAGTCGCCGACGGCGTCCGCGTTGTTGTCCTGCACGTAGTAGCCGGCGCGCAGGAACATCACCAACTGTCCGATGGAGGTGGTGTTGTTGCCCGGGTACGTCGCGGAGGTGTCGCGCAGCGCGTCGGCGACGGTGACCATCTTGGCTTCGCGGAAGGCCGTCCCTGCGGTCTCCCCGGTGAGGTTGAACAGCGGGTAGGTGCAGGTGACCCCGGGGAGCTCCTTGAGGTGTTGGATCAGCGCCGCGCCCGAGGAGTTGATCACTCCGGACAGGTCGCCGCAATCGTTTGCGGCGGCCGAGAACTGCCCGTCTGTGTTGGCGGGTTCGGCGGTCGGGGCGGCCGGCGTGGCAAGCTCCTCGGCGCCTTCCTGCGAGGAGATCTTGAAGCCGAAACTGTCGGTCCTGGCGTGGGGTGACCTGGGGACCGGGATCGACCGCGGCGCCGGGGCCGCGGCTTTGGCGGCGCTTACCCCGGCCGGGGTCGTGGCGCCGGCGGGGGCGGCCTGGCTCTGCGGCGCGAACAGGCCGAGCGCTATGCAGAAGGCGACGCCGAGCGCAGGGATTCTGCGCGCGTTGGCCTTCGATATCCGGGAGAGACGCATCTGTGGAGGCCTCCGGAGCGTTGTGGCCGCGTACGGGAACGCAGCCTGGCGGTATGCGACATGTAACATGGCACATGTCGCATCGCGCCGGAAGAGCCTGAGGCGGAATGCCGCCCCACCACAACCGAAACATCCGCATATCGCGAGGTCGAGTGGGACGAAGTGCGTCGGGCGACTGGGCACCGGGCGCCGGGCGCCGGCAACTCTCAGGTCGAGTGCACGAACGGGCCTACGTACGGGGGGTGTTCCCAAGTGCGGTCCGTTACCGACAAGATGCGGCGACGCCCGTGCGGCGGACCGCCCCCGCGCGCCGAACAGCCCTGCGCCCTCGACCCTGGGCGATCGGACCTCGCCCGCCGACGAGCGACCCGGCGGCGGCCCCGGTGAGTGTTCTCATCGCCGGGACCACCCGAGACCGCCGCGCCCAATCGCCGGGACCACCCGAGACCGCCGCGCCCAATCGCCGGGACCACCCGAGACCGCCGCGCCCATTCGACGCCGACGCGCAGCCACACGCGAGATTCGGTCGGCGGTCGGCGGTCGGCGGTCGAGCGTCAGCCGTTGTCGGTCCCCGGGAGCCCGAGACCCACGAATTCACGATTGCGTTGCCGGCCGCCGAATTCCCGGTCGGGTGGATGGCCCGCGACCCGCATTCAGGCACCGGTGAATCCGTGCGGAGCCGCGGCACAGCGAAGAACCGGGCGGTCCGAATCGCCGCGGACCGGTCCCGGCGCCGTCCGGCGGACGAATGGCGCGGGCCGAAGTCCGGTTCCGTCAGAAGCCGGTGAGGGTGAGCTTGCCGATCGTGCCGCCGGATTCCTGGAGCCGGTGTGCCTCGCGGAGGTTCGCGGCGTTCACCGGACCGAGGTCGCGGGTGGCGGTGGAGACGACGGCGCCCGCGTCGACGAGCCGCGCGACCTCGGTGAGGATACGGTGCTGCTCCTGCTGGTCGGGGGTGGCGAACATCGACCGGGTGAACATGAACTCCCAGTGGAAGGCGATGCTCTTGGCCTTCAGCATGCCGATCGGCAAGGAGTCGAAGTCGTCGACGGCGACGATCGCGCCGAAGGGCTTGAGCACGTCGGCGTAGACGGACAGGTTGCGTTCGGTGCCGGTGGTGCCGAACACGTAGTCCACGCCGTCGGGTGCCGCTTCGGCGAGCTGCGAGGCAAGTGGCTGGTGGTGGTCGACGATGTGGTGGGCGCCCATCCGCCGCGCGAAGTCGGCGGTCTCCGGGCGGGACGCGGTGCCGATGACGGTCAGCCCCGTGCGAGCCCGGGCGAGCTGCGCGACCATCGATCCGACGCCGCCCGCCGCGGCGGTGACCAGCAGGGTGCCGGTGGCGTCCGCGAGTTCCAGGTGGTCGAACAGGCCCTCCCAGGCGGTGAGCGAGGTGAGGGGCAGCGCCGCCGCGTCGGTGAAGGACAGCGCGGCCGGCTTGCGGGCGACCAGGCGTTCGTCCACGGCGTGGAAGCGGGCGTTGGCGCCGGGCCGGTTCAGTGCGCCGGCGTAGAACACCTCGTCGCCGACGGAGAACAGGTGCACCTGCTCGCCGACCGCGACGACCGTGCCGGCCGCGTCCCAGCCGAGCACCCGTGGTTCGCCGCCGGGGTCGGCGTTCTGCCGGATCTTGTAGTCCACGGGGTTGAGCGCCACGGCCTCGACCCGGACGAGCAGGTCGCGCGGTCCGGGGGCGGGTACGGGGAGTTCGAGGTCGAGCAGGCTCTCCGGGTCGTCGGTCGGGAGGCTCTTGCGGTAGGCGACGGCGGGCATCGTCGAAGGGATCGCGTTCATCAGGGGTCCTCGCGTCGAAGTGTGGCTGCGGCCCGGACCGGATTCCCACCGGGCCGAAAACACGGTAGGCGAAGGGAAGTGGTTACCCACAAGGACAACAAGTACCCATCGGATACCATGCAGGCCATGACCACAAAGACCGGCGAATGCGGCGATCCCGTCGACGTCTACGCGGCAGCGTGTCCATGCCGCGACATGCTCGACCTGCTCGCCAACAAGTGGAGCGCGCTCGCCCTGGGCGCACTGGAACAGGGCCCGCAGCGCTTCGGCGCATTGCGTACCCGCCTGCAGGGAATCAGCCCGAAGGTGCTCACCCAGACCCTGCGCCGTCTGGAGGACCACGGGCTGGTGCACCGCGAGATCTACGCCGAGGTGCCGCTGCGCGTCGAGTACAGCCTGACCCCGTTGGGTACCGACGCCTGCGCACCGCTCGCGCACCTGCGGACCTGGGTGGAGCAGAACATAGCCCGCTTCCCCGCGCCCGCCTGAGCGCCGGGGCAGCCATCCGCCTGAACAGCGACAACGACCTGCTGCTCGGGCGGATCCACGCCCGGGCGGCCGCCGCGCCGGCGCCCGCGACGATACGCGACGTCGTCCGAGCCCCGCGATACGCGATGCCGTCCGAGCCGGGTACGCCCGCCCGGTCGAGTACGCGCGCGGTACCTCGGTTTGAGCGGGCCCGCACAGCGCACCACGGCCGTCCATGTGTGGACGGCCGTGGCATCGCCGTCTGCCTCGTCACCCACCGCGCACGGGAAGCGCCTTGATGAGGACCTTTATGCCTTCCAAGCCTTCACGGTGCGCACGGCGTCGATCGACGGTTCAGCGACCACCGCGGCCACCGCGGCCGGCTTCGGGTCGGCCTTGCGGGAGCCTCCCCGGCGGGGCTTCACGACGCGAGGAGGAGCGGTCGTGGCCGCGTCCGAGACGGCGAAGCGCCGGGTCGAGACCTGGAATCCGCTCACGCACAACGCCTGGAGTTCGGCTCCCGCGCCCGGGACGTCGGGCAGGTCCAGCGTCGTGGCGAAGCGCCCGCTCGGTTCCAGCCGGACCCGGTCGATGGGCAGCGGCTTCGAGGGGCCGCCATCGACGACGCCGGGCGCGAACTGGAAGTGGATCGTCGAACAGTCGAGGGCTCGTGCCTCGGCGACGGACTCGATCTCGAGGACGGCGGAGCCGGATCCCGAGCGGACGCGGATGTCGATCTCGGGACCGGGTTCGCCGTACGGGTGCTGGGTCGAACTGCCACACGTTCGGCAGGACACGGTGACCCGGTCCAGAACACCGGGGTAGGGGCTGGTGAGCACCACGCGTTCGCCATGGATCCCGCAGCGACCGCAGGGTTTGGTGGCGCCGGTTCGCACGACGTGGTGGGTCGCGATCAGTGCGTCACAGAGGTGGCCGAACCATCCCGCGTGTGCGGTCAGGCGAGCCAACGCATCCGCCCACCGCAAGGCGTGGTCGTTCACCTCCTTGGCGAGCGAGACGCTGTTCGGCTCCGCCGCGGCCGAGCGAACGGCCGCGAGGATCGAGGCCTGCGCGTCGTCGCTGTGCAGACGCATGGCACGGAGCGGTCTCGCGCCCGGATCCGTGGTCCCGTTGCGGAGTTGTGCTCCCAGATGGTGATGAATGCGATCCACGGTCGCGATGTCCTGCAACCACGCCCTGATTCGGGGGCTCGACGCCGCGATGGTGACGGACTCGCCGTTGAGTCTGTCACCGAGATGAGTGACGGTCACTGCTTCCTCCGAGAATGAGGCTCGGGCGCCGTTGCCCGGCCGAATGCTCGGAGCCTGCCCACAGCCCGACGACACTGTCGAACGACAGGCCCCGAAAGCCGGTTCACCGCTGTCGCGGCTCCCCGGAGGGGCTGACCAACCCCGTCGAACCATCCTGCGCTCGGGTTCTGCCGTTGCCTAGTACTCCAGGTAGCGAAATCTTGGGTGTGGGGCCGACAACTTCGAGGCCTGCTCCCGGCCGACCACCCCGCGCACGAACACCGAAGGTGTCCTGGTCGACTCGTCGGGAGGCGCCCTGCCGCTCGAAACGTTCGGTGCCGACCGCGCCGACTACGGACGTGGCCACGGGTTGGGCGCGCACGTGGCGCTGCCGGTGACGAGGGTCAGTGTCTGCTGCATCATGACCGGCGCGGGAGCGCCCGACCGTTCACACGTCTCGTGCATGTGACCGAGTCGATGGCCGACCTCGTGGTTGATCAGCATGCGTCGGTAGTTCGCCAGATCATCGCCGTAGGTGGAGGATCCCGTTCCCCATCTCCACGCGTTGAGCATCACCCGGCGGGTGGAGGCGACGTTGCAGGAAACCCGTTGTTCACCGGTATCCAAACCGTCCTTGGCGCACCACGAGTTGACCGTTCCCGTACTGGCCACGGTCACGGTGAAGGAAGACGCACCCGAACTCACCCGCTCCAGGCCGATCGTTCCGTCACCTCCCCAACTTCGCGCGTCGTTGAGCGTCTCGTGCACGGCACGGGCGAGGTATCGCGCGTCGATCTGCAGGCCCTTCTCGATCTGCACGCGATAACGCAGCACCCGATTTCCGCCCTTGGCCGCGTCCTGGCCCGGCACGGTGAGGAATTGCCCGGAGAGCGCGAGGTCGGCCGGTATCTCCGAACGCGCGGCAAGCCACTGGTCGTACGGCCGTGTGTCCGCGGCGGCGGTGACGTACTTCTCGGATTCCTTGTCCTTTGGTTGACAGGCGACCGTCGTCAAGAGCAGGCCCGCAACCAGGACGGCCGGCGGGAGAGTTCTGCGTGCCCAGTTCACGGTTGCTTCCACTCCCCGTCTTCGCCCGGCTCTGGTATCCGTCGATCGCCGAGGCGAGCCGGGGCTCGCGTCCGGGACGATCGGTATCCTCTCGCACGCGCGAATGCCGCTTTCGGGCGGGGGACTTGCCGGGCACCCTCACGCTTCCCACACTGCGCAGGTCGCGAGCGCCCGAGGGCGTGGGGTGCCGGATCGGCCGGGATCCGACGGGCGTGGAGGAGTGCGGCGAGGCGGCGTACGGACGCGTTCGGGCGTACCGCGAGCGCTGTCGGCAGCGCCGGAGCGGGCGCGCTGAACGGACGGAACACGGTGCGGATGGTGGGCAGCGTGCGTACTTGGCGGCGTAGAACACCGTCCAACCGGGTCGGCCGGTTCCGATCGCGGCGAGGGTGTCCTGGTCGGTGGTGAAGGGTGGTCCGAGCAGGGGCTCGAATCCGGCGTCGCGGCAGCTTTCGCGCACCAGGTCGACCGGGGGCGAGTTGGCTTCGTGGGCGGAGATGCGCGACGGCAGGCCCGCCAATTCGGCGATGGCCACCGCTGCGGTGTCCCGGGACCGACGAAGACGTTTGCGTCCCGGGGCCGACAAGGACGCCTGCGGCGGGACACCGCGCGGCCCCGGCCGGGTCCGCGCGGTCAGTCGACGTACAGGCTGGAGCCGAACTCCTCCGTTGCCCGGCCGCCCGGCGGGACGACCCTGACCGGGTTTCCCGTGCAGTCGGGCCCGCTGTAGATCAGAACGTATTCGCTCGTCCTGTTCGCGACCGCGAGGGGCATGGCCTTGGCGTTGTAGCAGCCACCGGGGTTGTTGACGACCCGACCGGTATCGAGGAACACGATCGTTCCCTTGGCGGCGGAGGCACAGGCGGGCACGGTGAGGGTGATCGCACCCGTGGCGGCAAACGCTGCGAACATCGTTGCGGCACGGCGCACACTGGGCTCCCGGAACGGTCCGACGCGAATACCATCCACTCGCCTGGCACGCGATACCCGCCCTGCGCGGGAGGCGACCACGCCCGCGTCGAGGTTCACCCGTTCGCCGCCGGATCCATGCCGACTCCCAACGACCACCGGAGTCTCGGGCGTTGGGTGTCGATCCGCGCTCCTCGGCCCGTCGCTCGCCGACCCCTCCGGAAGGAAACGACCTCGTGTGGACTCGTCGACGGGGTGGATGTCGTCGACCACGGCGTCGCCGGGCGCGATTCCCCGAGGGGCGGGCCGCACGGGCCCGCCCCTTCGAAGAGACTCGGTTGGGACGTCACCGATCTTCGTGGTCGAGCCTGCCGTGTGCCTCGGCCGAGAGGTCCTCCCAGTCGGACCAGGTCTTGAGCCGGTCGGCGTAGACCTGCTGAAGCATCGGGTGGAAGCCCCGGCCGAAGAGCACACGCAGGGGCGGGTTGTCGGAGTCGACGATCTTGAGGAGGGCCCGGGCCGCCGCAGCCGGGTCGCCGCCGGGCTGCTTGCCCATGACCTCGGCGAGGCGCCGGCGCAGACCGTCGTAGATCGGGTCTGCCTCGGACACGTGGCCGTTGGCGAGCGGGTCCGGGTTCTTGCCGGACCGAGTGGCGAAGCCGGCGGGCTCGATCACGGTCACCTTGACGCCGAATTCGGCGACCTCCTGGGCGAGCGTTTCGTTCAGGGCTTCGAGCGCCCACTTGGATGCCTGGTACGCACCGCCGAGCGGCATGGCGATGAGCCCGGCCACCGAGGACAGTTGAATGATGTGCCCCGCACCCTGCTCGCGCAGGTAGGGCAATGCGGCCTGGATCACCCACACCGCGCCGAACATGTTGGTCTCGAACTGGTCGCGCAGTTGCTGCTCGGTCAGCTCCTCGATCGCGCCGATCCGGGCGTAGCCCGCGTTGTTCACGATGACGTCGAGACGGCCGAAGTGCTCCTTGGCCCGCTTTACGCTCTCCAGGACGACCGCCCTGTCGGTCACGTCCATTGCGAGCGGAAGCACGGCGTCACCATGGGCGGCGACCAGGTCGTCGAGACTTCCCGTGTCCCGGGCCGTCGCGGCCACCTTGTCACCGCGGGACAGCGCGGCTTCGACGAAGCTGCGGCCCAAGCCGCGGGACGAACCGGTGACGAACCAGACCTTGCTCATGATGTCTTCCCGTTCATTGTTGGTGTCGCTGTTGGAGCACGAGACACCGACCACTCGACCCCTGTGACAGGCGCAGCTCCGTGACCTGCGCCACTTCCGCTTCCCCGTGCCATCGGGACGGGCGGTTCGGATGCCTGTAAGCGTGCCGCGAGGCTGCTCGGGCGAACAACGCGAAGCCGGGCAAGGGTCGTTAAGCCGTGGTAAACGATGAGAGCAGCGTGGAGCGGTACGACACCGACCAGGCGAGGTGACGGTCGATGTTCGGGCTCGTCAGGCCGACGGCCGCAGGTCGAGGTCGGGTGGCAGCAGGCCGGGCACAAGGTCGTCGAGCCCGACGAGGTAGCGGCGGGTGCGGGGGGCTTCGCGGCGTGCCGAGGCGAACGCGCCGACGCCGGCCGGCTCGACGCGCTCGATCACGGCCGGTTCCGGCTCGGTGACGTGGTCGAGGATGTGGCGGTAGCGTTCCCGGAGTTCGGCGTCCGACCGCGCGGCCCGGATCGGGTCCAAGACCACCTTGACGCGGTGTCCGTCGCCGTCACGCCATTCACGGATGACCCACATGGGGTTCACCTCCGAGATCATCGGCCCTGCACCGTACTGCGCGCGAGTGACACCGGGAAGATCTTTCCCGACTTCCGGACGCCGACCCGCCGCGCGCCTGGCGGCAGCGGGCTTCGGTCGGCGTACGCGGACGGCTCCGTACCGGCGACCGAGACGCACGATCGGCGGCGCCGTCCGCGGCACCTGTCCTGGGTGCGCGGACGGCCGCGGGCTCGCGGCCGGCCGCTACGCCGCGCACCGCGTCGTCGGTGCGCGGTCCGGCCGCCGTCCCGCGCGGCGGTCACCCCCGTGGCCGAGGAAGTTTCGACGACCGTGTCGATCGAGCCGTGTCTCGTTCGTCGTCATGGCAAGGGGCGAAGAAATCGCCCCGCAATCCCGTTCGAGCGGGCGACACCGCCCGGTCCGAGGAGGACACCATGACCGCAGACGTCTGCATCACGACCGGCACCCTGGAGGTTCCCGGCGCACGCCTGTACTACGAGGTGCGCGGCACCGGGCCGCTGATCGCGCTCGTCGGCGCCCCGATGGACGCGGCCGCCTTCGCGCCGATGGCCGACCTGCTCGCCGCCGACCACACCGTGCTCACCACGGATCCCAGAGGCATCAACCGCAGCCCGGTCGACGACCCCGACCAGGACTCCACCCCGCACCTGCGCGCCGACGACCTGTCCCGGCTCATCGCGCACCTTGACCTCGGGCCGGCCGCCGTCCTGGGCTCCAGCGGCGGCGCCGTCACCGCACTGGCCCTCGCCCAGACCCGACCCGACCAGGTGCACACCGTCGTCGCCCACGAGCCTCCGCTCGTCGAACTCCTCGACGACCGCGAGCGCCTCCACGCCGGGACCGACGACATCATCGCCACCCGCCTCGCCGGCGACGTCACCGGTGCCTGGAGCAAATTCATGGCCCAGGCCGACATCGCACTGCCCGAGGGTGCGATCGAGGCGATGTTCGGCGGCGAACGAGCCCCGCACGAGGAGGCGGACGAACTCCGCTGGTTCGCGCACGAACTGCGCCCCACCACCCACTGGCGACCGGACCCCACCACCCTCCGATCGGCGACCACACGCATCATCGTCGGCATCGGCGACACCTCCGCGGGCCAACTCTGCGACCGCACCTCCCGCGCCCTGGCCACCGCGCTCGGCAGCGAACCCGTCCTCTTCCCCGGCGACCACACCGGCTTCGTCGACGACCCCGCACAATTCACCGTCCGACTGCGGGAGGCCCTGTAACCGACTCCCATCCGCGCCCGGCCCTCCACCACCTCAAGGACACACCGACCACGCGAACACGCCGACCTCGCGAGCCCACCCGGCACCGCGAGGTCGGCGAGACCCGCGACCCGCACCCTCGGCAGGTCCACCGCCGCCGGCGCCGCCACAACGAAGCCGGTTCGAGGACGGAGTATCGACCACCCCGCCGACCCGGGCCGACTATGCTCGCGCTTCCGGTGTGGGGGTCACGGCGGCATCGGCCGCCGGGCGAAGCGGTACGTCCTTCGAAACCGCCGTACACCGACCCGACTTCGGACCGCCGCAATGCGGGTCAGATGAGAGGTGATCTCGTTGTACGACGGGCCCGACGCTTCACCCATCCCCTTGTGGCGCCAGATTCCCGGGGTGGCCCAGGCACTGTGGCAGGCTGAGCAGACCCACAACGCCCTCGTGGCGAACTCGGCCGCCGGGCCGGCTCCCGCGCGTCGGGCGCCTCGAGGCATAACCCCGGACGACGGCTTCTACCAAAGCGTCGTGGACGCCCGCGATGCCAGGGAGCTCAATCACACCGTTGCCGAAATGTTCGAGATGTACACCGGTCGCAATGTCGCCGTCGACCTGACACCGAATGCGGCCACCGCGGGAAGCGACCCCCTGTACGCGTCCAAGGTGCTCGCGATCACCGGCGGCCACCTCTGGGGGCTGAGCCCTGGGAAGTTGGCCCCGGACACCTACAGCATGGTCCCGAAGAATCTTCCCGCTCTGAGTGTGCCCGCCCGCAACGCATACCTGAAAACGACCCTTGAGGTCGAGTTCGAGATGCGTCATCCGTTGTTCCTCCAGGGGCAGGCGTGGGTGGACAAGTACGCCCGCCGCCTGGGACTCGACGTGAAACACCCGCTGGTCTCGCCCTTGCACATCGGACTGCACGAGAACACCCACACGCCTGCCATGCGCGAGGACGCGGCGCACAGGTTCCTGCCCGACGCCCTGACAACCGACCGCGCCACGGCAGCATCGGCCCGAGAGTTCCTGCACGACCGGGTCACCGTTGCGCGAGTGGGTGCGGCCGATGCCGAGAAGGCCGCCGAGCTCTGGCGGCAATTGGACCGGGCCGAACCTTCGTCCGCCGAATACGCGTCCGCCGCACGGGAATTGGGTCAGCTCCCCGCCGACCTGTGGAAACGAGACGCGGCCTTGCTGACCTGGCACGCGCACCGTGAGTTGGCGCGCATGTCCGAGCCCCATCCGCTGGAAAGTGACCCGCGCTGGGCCGATGTGAACGACGAGCGTGTCCGGGCGCAGGTGAGCCCGTACGCAACCCACAGCAAACAGGAAGCTCTCGGTGAATCCGGCGTCGACGTCTCCCTGTTCGGTCATGACGCGAGCGATGTCGCCAAGCTGTACGTCGAAGCCTCGCCCCTCGACCTCGACGCGTTCATGAACGCCGCCGATGGACTGGTGGCCACCGCCCAGGACTTCGCCGGCCGGGTCGATCCGAACTCGGGTAGGGGGCGGCGCTCCGCCCCATCCTCCGCATCCAAGGCATCGCGCGCTCCCTCCTCGAGGGGTACCGGCGCGGAGACGACCGCCGACATGTCCGGCCGTGGGCAACCCGGAACCGCCGCTCGAACAGCGCGGACGAGTCTGCTCGCGTCGGAGACCGACGCCGCTCGATCCCAAGAGGCCCGCACAGCAGACGCGAAGGCGCCGGCGATGTTGCGACTCTTGTCCGAAACCCTGGGTCCCGCCGCCCGTAGCGCTCCCACGCCCGGTCGCGGTGCGGTCGCCGCCGGTCCCCTGCCGCCGTCTCACGCCCTGCGGAAGGAAACACAGTCGCGGCTGGAGCAGACCGGTTGAGCCCTCGCGCCGCCGGCGCGACAGCCCGGAGCGAGGCCGCATCCCGCCACATGACGGCGGGTACGCCCTCGCGTGCCACCGCTGCCGGGACGTCGAGCCGCGTGCAAAGCGATGCGCGAACGGGCGCATGCTTCGACCGAGTTACTGCGGAGGGCCCTGGGTGTGCTGCCGGACGACACGCTCGCTGCGGCCGTGTCGCCCTTCCGGTCGGCACGGCGAACGGCGAGTGAGGCGATGGCCTCGGACCGGTCGACTGGGTCGCCGTCGCGTTGCGGGACGGACGGTTGACGCCGGACGAGGTGCGAGGTGCGCGGTCCTGGCAGCGGTGGGCCTCGGTCTCCGCAGTGCGACCCCGGGGGCGGGGCTGATCTCGTAAGATCGCGGCCGATTGACCCCGACCGCCGTTGATTCCCGACGGAGCAGAGCACGTCGCCTTGGCGGTGAAGGCCGCGCGTTCGAAAGGCCGCGCGTTCGGGGAGTGCCATTGCGCCGAGCGGGCGGTGCACGGGCCGCCGTGCTCGAAAGGGCATCGGCCACTACGAGCCACGCCGGGATCCACCCGGCACCGCCGCTCATCCTTGATCTGGTTGCCCTCGGTGACGCTACCGGGCCGGACCGGCGCGAAGGGAACGATGGCGGAACCGTCGTCGGCGGTGATCGCGGCAAACGGTTGTAGATCGATCGCCCGGTTTCGCTTTACCACGAGGTGGTATGCATGCTCATCCGACGATTGTTCCCGTACCTGGTCCAATGACCGAGTTCAGCGGCACACGCAGTGCCTGCGGAGATGGAGGGCCCGGTCATGCTCAGCCCCCGCGGCATCCTTCGGGAGATCCACCGAGACGACGAGGCATTCCGCCTGTTCTGCAGCATCGCGGCGAAAGGCGAGAGCCAGGGCGGGTGGGAGAACGGGCGGATCGCCGCCTTGGTCTCCGACCCGGAACTCGCACCCAAGATCGCGCGGCACGGCGCCGACGAGGACAAGCACGGACGCATCTTCAATGCCATGCTGCGCCGTCGCGGACTCGATCCGGTCGACGTCCCGCCCGAGACGGACTACTGCATGCTGCTCGAACGTCAAGGCTTCGGCCTCGCCCACGACCGGCTGCGCCGCGGCGAGCCGATGACCGAGGTCGACATCGTCGAATACCTGGTGCACAGCCGCGTCACCGAGCAGCGCGCCGCCGAGGACATGCGGATGTTGCGCCGATACCTCGGCGACGATCCCGACATCGGCAAAGGCATTCGGATGATCTGCGACGACGAGGAGAACCACCTCGCGTATTGCCACGAGGAGCTGCTGCGCCTGTCCGCGCGCGGCTGTGTGACGGACATCGGACACGCCCTGCGGAAGACCGCCCGCGCCGAAATCAAGGTGAACCGCGATGTGAGCCTCGCAGTGATGGCCCACATGGGTCAGCTGCTCCGTTGGTCGCGCGGTCGACGACTGGCCCTGAAGGTCGGCATCCACGCGGCGTACGCCTACGACCGGCTGTGGGGCACACGCCGCATGGTCGACCTGCGCCCCCCGAAGCGCGTCAACGCCATGGGACCGAGACCCACCGAACCCCGAACCGTATAGCTCCGCCACCCACGCGCCGACCGCCCCGCACGAGAACGCCCGCACCCGTGACGGCCGGCGAACGTGCCCTGGGGACGGACCACCTGGTCCGTCGTCGGAAGCGGTCGGCATGGCGGCCGGCTCCTTGTCGGTAGCGCTCGGGCGACGGCACAAGCCTCGTTCGCGGACCCCCTGCGGAACCATCCGCCGATCCCCGCATCATGATGCCGAATTGCGCCGGCGGGCAGCCGCGGCCAGGGCCTCCGTCGGGACGGCTCGAAACGCGGATCGCCGGGTAGAGACCGGCGACGGCGCCGATGACCAGGGTGGCGCCGAAGCCGCCCGCCGTCGCCCGGGCCGGGACACCCGCGTCCCAGTCGCGAGTGCTCGCGTACCCGCTGGTGACCGCCGTCCCCAGGATGCCACCGGCCAACCCGCCGAGTGCGGACAGCATCAGCGACTCGACCAGGAACCGGGCACGGATCTGGCCGCGTGTGGCCCCCAGCGCGCGGCGGATACCGACCTCGGCACGACGTTCGAGCACCGTGATGACCCCGCGCCCACGGCGGCGAAATCCACGCCGAACTCCGGGGAGGCGGCGGATTGACGGTCACCGTAACCCTCCCGGCCGCCCAGGAACCCGGCGACGGCGCCCCCGCATCCGTCGAAACTCGGACATCCGCCCTCCGGTGGGAGTCTCGCGAGCCGGGCCGGTTCGTGGCGATCCGACCCCGCCGCGGGTCGGGCCGGGACGCCGAACGCGACGGGCAGCGACGGCACGGCGGCGGCCGACGCCGGGTCCGGCGCAGCGGCGGGTGCCACGGCTCGTGGCGTGGCGGTCGCCGAGAGAGTCCGCGACATCGCCGGATGGCGCACGTCGGTGAAGCCACTCCACCCCCAAGCATCACCCGGTCCCGCCCGCGCATGCGACGGGCACACCCCGCCCCTGTCGGCTCGGCTTGGACGCCGTCCACCGCAGGGCAGCCGTCGGACGGCCCGATCGCCCGAGGTCACGCAGGCCGGGACGAGCCCGGCGCGGAACAACACCTGACGCCGGCCGGGTCGGGCTCGGCGCCGCCCGAACCCTGCCCTCCGCCTGACGGCACCCGCGAGGTCGAGAGCCGACCGAGAGCGGACCGAGAGATCGTCGAGAGCGCCACAGCGCAGGGTGGTGATCACTACGAATCGAGCACGACGCGCACCGAGCAGCAAAAGCCGAGCACCACAGAGCTAGGAAGGTCATCGATGTCATCGATCGCTCCCGAGACCCCTTCCCGAAAGGCCGGGCCCCGGGAATGGCTGGGGCTCGCGGTACTGGCCCTGCCCACGCTGTTGATATCCCTCGATCAGAGTGTGCTGTACCTGGCGCTGCCGCATCTCGCCGAGGATTTGCGGCCCACCGGCACGCAAACGTTGTGGATCATGGACATCTACGGCTTTCTGATAGCCGGCTTTCTCATCACCATGGGCGCGCTGGGAGATCGCATCGGCCGCCGCAGGCTGCTGATGATCGGCGCCACGGCAGTGGGCATCACCTCCGTCGCGGCCGCCTACTCCACCAGCGCGGAAGCCCTGATCGTCACCCGCGCGCTGCTCGGCGTCGCCGCCGCGACGCTGATGCCGTCGACGCTCGCCCTCATCGGCAACATGTTCCACGACCCGTACGAGCGTGGCCGCGCCATCGCGGTATGGGCCGGTTGCTTCATGGGGGGCACGGCCCTGGGCCCGGCGATCGGCGGCGTGATGCTGGAGTTCTTCTGGTGGGGCTCGGTGTTCCTGCTCGGTGTCCCCGTCATGGCGGTGCTGCTGATCGTCGCGCCCTTGGTCCTGCCCGAGTACAAGAATGCCGAGGCCGGCCGGATCGACCTCTTCAGTGTGGTGCTGTCGCTGGCATCGATCCTGTCGATCATCTACGGGCTGAAGGAGCTTGCCCGTTACGGCTTCGCGTCGGCCCCGGTCGCCGCGATCGGCGTCGGTATCGCCATCGGTGTCCTGTTCGTGTCGCGGCAGGGCAAGTTGGCCGAGCCGCTGCTGGACCTGAAGCTCTTCAGGGTCGGCGCGTTCACCGCCGCGCTGTTGATTCTGATGGTCTCGATGCTGGCCACCGGCGGCGGCTACCTCTTCATCTCCGGCTTCCTCCAAATGGTGGAGGGACTCTCGCCGATGGAGGCGGGGCTGTGGATGGTGCCGTCGGCGATTGCATCGATCATCGCCGCGCAACTGGCGCCGGTGCTCGCGAAACGGCATGCGCTCGGCACCGTCATCGGGGTGGGCCTGCTCATCGGCACGATCGGCTACCTGATGCTCGTCTTCGTCGATCCCGTCGGCGGACTGCCGCTGCTGATGGCCGCGTTCGTGATCATCTTCATCGGCGTCGGGACCTTCGGCGCGGTCGGCACCACCCTGGTCGTCGGGTCCGTGCCGCCGGAGCGGGGCGGCTCCGCGGCGGCCCTCTCCTCCATCTGCGGCGACTTGGGAAACGCGCTCGGCGTCGCCACACTCGGCAGCCTCGGCGCAGCCGTGTACCGCGACTCGCTCGACCTGCCCGCCGACACCACCCCCGGCGCCGCCGATGCCGCGAAGGCAAGCATGGAGAACGCCGTCACCGCCGCCCGGGACCTGCCCACCGAGCCTTCGGAGAACCTGCTGGCCGCCGCCGCGCAGGCCTACACCAACGGGCTGAACGTCATCGGCGTCGCGTGCGCCGTCATCACCGCGACCAGCGCGGCCCTCGCCCTCGCCATGCTGCGTAAGAGCCGCGGCGCCACACCCTCGGACGACGGGACGCCGGAGCGGGACGCGAAGTCCGAGACCGCCGAGAACTCGCTGTCGACCACCTGACAACCCTTCGGAATCGGGAGATCCCTCATGACGACATTGGTAACGGGCGCCACCGGGAACACCGGTCGGCACGTTGTGGCAGAGCTGGTCCGACGCGGCGAGCACGTCCGGGCACTGACGCGGAACCCGGCCGCCGCGGAGGGGCGGTTTCCGCCGGGCACGGAGTTGGTGACCGGCACCCACACGGCTCCGCGGGAGTTGCATGGCGCCTTCGACGGCGTCAGCCGGTTGCACATCACCGTGACGGCGGGACTCGCCGAGGTCGGGCCCGAGTTGGTGCGGCGGGCGGTCGACGCGGGCGTGCGACGCATCACCGTGGTGTGGGGCGGCGGGGTGGGGCCGGTGGAGCAGGCCGTGGCGGATTCGGGTGTGGAGTGGACACGCCTGGAACCGCAGGAGTTCATGTCCAACACTTTGACCTGGGTCGAGTCGATCCGGGCCGAGGGCGTCGTGCGGGAGCCCTACGACTTTCCCAGCGCGCTCGTGCACGAGGCCGACATCGGCGCGGTGGCCGCGGCCGCGCTGCTCGACGAGGGGCATGCGGGGCGCGCGTACAACCTGACCGGGCCCGAAGCACCGACCTCGCGTGAACGGCTCGCCATCCTGTCCCGGGCGATCGGCCGCGACGTGACCTTTGTCCGGATCACCCACCAACAGGCGGTCGACAGGCTGATCGCCGACGGCGTGTCCCGTGCGGACGCCGAATACGTCGTCGGCTGGTACGCCTCTTCGAGCGAGGAGTCCAAGACGGTGGTCGACACCGTCGAGCGGGTGACCGGTCGCCCGGCGCGCACGTTCGCCGAGTGGGTGGCCGAACACGCCGACCGCTTCAAGGCGCCGCCCCGGACCACCGCCGGCAACTGACTCGGCAACGGCCTGGTGCGCGGCCTCCGAACGACACGACGGAGAAGCGGCGAGTGCGGCCGGCGGGGTGCGCCCGCCGGCCGCGGTCGGCGGAGCGGACGGGATCGCCGGCGAGGAGATCGCCGCCCTGGACTTCGGCCGTCGGTGGTCCCGCTGAGAGAAGGGACGGACTGTCCAGGGGCGTCGGCCGCGCGTCAGTCGGCGGGCTGCCAGACGGCGAGTTCGCTCCCGCCCGGTTCGCGGAAGTGGAAGCGGCGTCCGCCGGGAAAGTCGAACGCCTCGACGGTGACCACCCCGCCCGCGGCCACGACCGCGGTCCGGGCCGCGTCCAGGTCGTCGGTGCGCACCACGACGAGCGCCGCGGCCGTCCGCTGGTCGGGGTCCGCCTGGATACCGACGCCGATCCCGGCTCCGCCGACGTCGGTGTAGGCGGGACCGTAGGGGGTGGACGTCCACCCGAACGCATCCCGGAAGAACGTGCCGGTGGCGGCTGCCGAGTCGGAAGGGAACTCGACGAAGTCGACGGTGTACATGGCGTCCACCCTAGCCGGCCAGGGCCACTCCTTCGGCGCACCCCACGGCCCGGCTCGGGTCGCGAAGCGAGAGGCCGAGGCGGCCGTCGGTGCGCGGCCGCGGCCGGAGCAAGTACGACGGTTCGAAGAACGCGCCATCGAAACCGAACCCGACACAACCGGCCATCGACGCCGTGACCAAGCTGCTCGGGTGTGCCTTCTTCGCCCCGCGCCGCCCGCCGGCGGCCCGGGACGTCGGGCGGGCGGGCGGCGGAGACGGGCGCGGCGGTCGAGCCGGTTCGCCGGAACGAGCCGACCGTTCAGCCTCGCAGGTCGGACAAGTCCTCGACGCCGAGAGTGAGGTCGTTCGCCGCGAGGTTCTCCTCCAGATGGTCCACAGAGCCCGTGCCGGGAATCAACAGCACCGACGGCGACTCCGCCAGCAGCGCGGCGATCGCGACCTGCGCGGTGGTCGCGCCCACGCGTGCCGCGACCTTGCCGAGCCGTTCGGCGTCGATTGGGCCGCTGCCGACGCCACCGCCGAGTGGAAAGTACGGTACATACGCGATGCCCGCTTCCTCGCTTTCCGCCGGCCGGACCGAGTCGTCACCGTGCCGGTTCTGCACCGCCGCGACGGGCGCGATCCCCCGGGCCTCCGCCAACTGGGCGGCGTCGACGTTACTGACACCCAGGTTCCGGATCAGCCCCTCCGCGCGGAGCTCGGCCAGAACCGCGAACCGTTCGGCGATCGACTCGCCACCCGGTCCGCTTATCCCGCCGACCCGCAGATAGACCAGGTCGAGCCGGTCGAGACCCAGAGAGCGCAGATCCGCCTCGACCAGGCCGCGGAGCTGATCGGCCGTCGCCTGCCCGCTCGGCACACCGTTCGGTCCGCGCAACGGCCCCACCTTCGTCGCGATCACCAGGTCTTCACGGTACGGGGCCAAAGCCCTACGGATCAGCTCGTTGGCCCACACCGAGTCCCTGCCGTAGAAGCCGGCCGTGTCGATGTGGTTCACGCCCAGCTCCACTGCCCTGCGAAGCACCGCGATTCCGGTCTCGGGGTCTCGCGTCGGACCGGCGAAGGTGCCCATGGCCAGGCGCATCGCCCCGAAGCCCAGCCGGTTGATCGTCAGTTCCCCGCCGAGGGAGAAAGTCTTGATCGTCATGACACTCATGGTGTCCACCGCCACGACGCCCGGCGAGCTCATGGCAGCAAGCTGCCACACTGGTCGGATGCGGAACGAAGAAGTGTTCTCGGTACGCGGAGACGCGGAGTTGACCGCGCGCGCAGGTCATCTCTTCGAGTCCGCGCGGACCGAATTCCTGTGCGCCGCCCGGGACCTCAAGACCTGGTCCCACCCGGGAGCCAGAGCCGCGGTCCGAAATCGCATGCGCGCCGCGGATCCCGCCGAGTTCACTCCTCGGAAGCTGCTCAGCCCGGTGGCACTCGCCGACGAGGAGGCCCGCGCGCACCTGCGGCTGGTACGGAGCAAGGGCGCTCTCGTTCGGATCAGCCGTTCGCCGCTGCCGCACGAAACCATCCTCATCGACCGGCGGGTGATGATTCTCGCCGGCCCGGAGACCCCCACGGGTCGCGAGTACACGGTGACGACGTCGCAGATCCTGGTCGACGGAGTGCACTCGCTGTTCCGGGCGATCTGGGACACCGCCGTCGATCCGGAAACCTACCTGCGCGGCGACGTCCCGCACCTCGACGCCGACGGCCGCCGGATCCTCGAAGCCCTCGGCTCGGGCCTCACCGACGCATCGGCGGCGAAACGCCTCGGCGTCTCACTACGCACCTACCGGCGGCGCGTGGCCGAACTGATGGCCGAACTCGAGGCCGGCTCCCGCTTCCAGGCCGGACTGCGAGCCGGCGAGCTAGGGCTGTCGCACTGATTCCCTGGCCGAACGATCCGCCACCCCCGTTCCAGACTATTCAGCATCGACTGTATTGTTCAGCGTATGATGACTGTTTCGGCGCAGGGTGAGGTGTTGGCTCGTTTCGGTCACGCGCTGTCGGACCCCACACGCTCGCGTTTGTTGCTGGCGTTGCGCGAGGGCCCGGCCTATCCGAGCGAACTCGCGGACGCCCTGGGCGTATCGCGCACGAACCTGTCCAACCACCTGACGTGTCTGCGCGGTTGCGGCCTGGTCGTCGCGATCCCCGAGGGACGCCGATTGCGGTACGAGTTGGCCGACCCACGGCTCGCGCACGCGCTCGGCGACCTGTTGGGCGTCGTCCTGGCGGTGGACCCGGCCGCGGCGTGTCCGGACGCCGAGGCGAAGGGCTGCTGTCCGTGACCGTGATATCCCTGGGGCCCTCCCCCGCCCGCCGCGATGCGCTCGCCCGGCGAATACGGCTCCTGGTCGCCGCCGGCATCACCTACAACGTGATCGAGGCCGTCGTCGCGATCACCGCCGGGACGCTCGCCTCCTCCACCGCGCTGGTCGGCTTCGGCCTCGACTCCGTCATCGAGGTCTCCTCGGCGGCAGCGGTCGCATGGCAGTTCTCCGCCCGCGAGCACACGGTGCGCGAAGCGCGCGAGCAGCGCACCCTGCGGATCATCGCCGTGTCCTTCTTCGCGCTCGCCGCCTGCGTCGGCGCCGACGCCGTCCGCGCCCTGGCCGTCAGCGGCGAGGCGGAGCACTCCCTGCCGGGCATCGTCATCGCCGCCCTCTCGCTCGCGATCATGCCGTTCCTGTCCGCCGCGCAACGCCGCGCGGGCCGCGAACTCGGCTCGGCCGGCGCGGTCGCCGACTCGAAGCAGACCCTGCTGTGCACGTACCTGTCCGCCGTGCTCCTGATCGGCCTGATCCTCAACACCACCCTCGGCTGGTCCTGGGCCGACCCCGTCGCAGCCCTGGTGATCGCCGCCATCGCCGCGAAGGAAGGCCGCGACGCCTGGCAGGGCAAGGGCTGCTGCGCGACCCCGCCCGTCGAACTCCCCACCCGGCGACAGCAGAAGGACACCTGCGGCTGCCGGCCCGGCTGCGCCTGCTGCACCTGAACCCCCAGCGAACCACGCGCCCCCCGGCCGCCCCGCTGTCGACCCCGCGCACAGCGGGTGACCCCCGCCCGCCCGGCGCGCACGGCGGGTCGGCAACCGGCAGGATGGGGTGTTCGAACCGGCCGGTTCGCGCGGTGGTTCGGATCGGGAACGGGAGTGTTCGGGTGTCACGGCAGGAGCCACGGGAGCCGGTCGCGGTCATGGAGGACCACCAAGTCGCGATCCACCTGGGGGCGATGGCCGCCGGCGGCCTCGCCGGGTGGGTGTTGCCGTCGATGGGTCCGGGACTGGAACACGCGATCAATCCGGTCCTGGCCGCACTGCTGTTCGTGACATTCCTCCAAGTCCCCGCCGCCGAACTGGTGCGCGCCCTGCGCGCGGGCCGATTCCTGGCCGCCGCACTGACCGTGAACTTCGCCGTCGTACCCCTGGTGGTCGCGGCGATGTTCGCGTTCCTGCCCGACGACCAGGCTGTCCGGATCGGCGTACTCCTGGTCCTCCTGTGCCCGTGCGTGGACTACGTGATCGTCTTCAGCGGCCTCGCCGGCGCCGACAAGGGACGCCTCCTCGCCGCCACCCCCCTGCTCCTGCTCGCCCAGATGCTCCTGCTCCCACTGTTCCTACTCCTGTTCATGGGCCCCGAACTCGCCGACACCGTCGAGGCGGGACCGTTCGTCGAGGCGTTCGTCGTCCTGATCGTCATCCCCCTGGCCCTCGCCTGGGCCACCCAGGCATGGGCCGCGCGACAGCGCGCCGGGCAACGCTTCACCGACGCCGCGAACACCGCGATGGTGCCGCTGATGGCCGCCACCCTGATCGTCGTGGTCGCCTCCCAGATCCCCAGGTTCGACGACGAACTCGGCCCGGTCCTCGAGGTGATGCCCTTCTACGTACTGTTCCTGGTCGTGATGGCGTTCGCCGGACTCGTGATCGCGCGGCTGTTCCGCCTCGACACGCCCGCAGGACGGGCCGTCGTCTTCACCGGCGCGACCCGCAACTCCCTCGTCGTCCTCCCCCTGGCCCTGTCCCTGCCCGATCGCCTCACCCTCGCCGGCCTCGTCGTCGTCACCCAGACCCTGGTCGAGGTCGTCGGCATGGTCGTCTACGTCCGCGCGATCCCCAAACTCCTGCCAACCCCCTGACGGCCCCGCACCACCGACCGGGATCTCAGCCGACGGCTCACGCATCGCATACGTTCGGTGACATTCGTGGAGTTGGGCCGCCGGCGGGCTCGGGCGGCCGGATATTACCAAAACGACCCAAGATCGACTTTAGGGAATTCACGACTTTTTCCCTTGATAAAGGGAAAAGGAAACAGCCGACTTGGTAAAGACTTGGCAATGCAGAATTCGCTGGTGATGACCGTGACACTCCTGTGACTAAAGTTCAACGAAAGGCGATCGGTTCCACGTCGACCATCCCGTTCGACACGATCGCCACCGCCGAATTCGGGGACGCGTTTCGGTGACGGTGGGTGACCACCGTCGTCGCGACGAGAAGCCGGAACCGGGGACCCTCGCAGTCCCTGGGGTGA
>NZ_JBVHLU010000071.1:0-60147 GCF_055558835.1 Embleya sp. NPDC025285 | reverse complement strand
CCCTGTTTCTTTTCTCTCCCCCCCCCTCCCCCCCCCCCCCCCCCCCTCTCCCCCCCCCCCCCCCCCCCCCCCCCCCCCCCCCCCCCCGACCCGGGTCAGGCCGGGTCGTCGGTGAAGGAGTTGCAGGCGCTCGCGGCGCCCTGGCAGGTGTTGCCGCAGCCGTCGTTGGTGGGGCAGTCACCCCGGCGCAGGATGTTCTCGGTCACGACGACGCGCACGTCGAGCGCGAACTCGTCCTCCCGGCTCGGCCGCCGGGCCAGCGCGGTGGCGCCTCCCGCGGGGTGGGCTTCGGTCATGTCGACCACTCTCCTTGTTCGGTGGGGTGGTGCAGGGCTTCCCGGCCGGGCGCGGTGTTCGCCGTCGCCGGCCAGGAGATCGTGACCCGGCTGTGCGTCTTGTCGATGACGCGTCCGTCGGGCAGTTCGTCGTCCGCGGTGCCGGCCGGGTGGACGGTGATCCGCGGGCCGGGGCCGCCGCGGTGCTCGCGGGACCAGGTACGCAGGTGCTCGGCCACCTGTTCGGCGAGCCGGGGGCTTTCGGGGCCGTAGGCGTGGACCCCGAACTCGACAAGGTCCTCGTCGTAGGTCGCGCGGGTGGTGATGTAGGCGAGGTTGGCGCCGTCGACGGCGGCGAGCGCGGACGTGCGCCGGCCG
This sequence comes from Embleya sp. NPDC025285, assembly GCF_055558835.1. Taxonomy (NCBI): domain Bacteria; kingdom Bacillati; phylum Actinomycetota; class Actinomycetes; order Kitasatosporales; family Streptomycetaceae; genus Embleya; species Embleya sp. NPDC025285. The sequence goes on along the minus strand of NZ_JBVHLU010000071.1, from coordinate 59,494 downwards.
GGCAGCGACACCACGCCGGTGTCGCGTGCCTTGTCGACCACGACCGTGCAGAACCCGGGCAGCACGGTGGCGAGCCACATCTGCACGGTGGCGAGCAGCTCGGTGCGGCCGATCGTCGCCCCGCTCCACACGTCGACGCGGTCTCCGGCGAACACGTCGTCCAGCAGGGCGGGTTCGCCGTCGAACGCGTCGTCGAACCGCAGGCTGATCTCGCCGTCGCGCAGTTCCCAGAGCATGCCGTCGTGCGCCCCGGTTCCGCGCATCGGCACGAACCCGAACAACCGCGTCGACCGGCTCACCAGGTGGCCGTCGACGAGCGCCAGGGCGACCGTGCGCGTCAGGCCCCTCACCCGCAGCGGCGCCACGAGGATCCCGCCCTCGGCCAACTGCGAGATCCAGGCCGGAGGAACATCCCACGCGCCGGCCGTCACCAGGATCCGGTCGTAGGGAGCGTGTTCCGGCACGCCCAGTTCGGCGTCCGCCAGGAGGACGTCGACCTGTGGATAGCCGGCCTTCGCCAACAGGCGCCGCGCCCGTTCGACGACGTCCTCGTCGATGTCGACCGAGGTGACCGCTCCGGTGGGCCCGACCAGTTCCGCGAGATACGCGGCGTTGCACCCCCCGGAGCCGACCTCCAGGACGCGCATGCCCGGCCCCAGGTCCGCCTGCTCCAGCATCGCCGCCTGCGCCTGCGGCGCGGACATCGAACTGACCGCGTTCCCGTTCTCGTCCCACTTGGTCACCACCGCGTCGTACGCGTTGTAGGCGTCCTCCAGGCTCGCCTCCGGGACGAAAACCTCGCGGGGGACGGTGCGCATCGCGGCCTCGACGGGCCCCGACACGATGTCGCCGTTCTCGATGAGCTCGGCGACGGCCCGGTCGCGCAGTTGCGCGGCCCGACCGGATCCCGCGTCGCGATCCCGTTCGGTCACATCGGTCATAGCGTTCCTTTCCTGACTGCAAAGTGCGTGCTGTCGCGACCTCGAACCGCGACGGGTGGGGGCGATTCCCGAGACCCCGCACGTCGTGTGCGAGCCCAACGTGATGCACTCGCGTGCGCGACCCCGGCGCCCGACGGCCGACGGCCCGAGCCCACGGCCCGGCCGAACCGAAAGCTTGATCCATTCTGTGATCATTCGTGTGCTTTCAGTGACCGTTCTGATGAAACACCCATCGAAAGTGAGTACGCAAGTAGGGACGCATATTCGACGGAAGGTGTTGAAGTCCCTTGCACGGGTGGGGGATTGTGAATGCGACCCGGCGCGGGCGAGGAGGAGAGGGAACCCATGGCGGCCGACCGGCACACGTTGAAGCGACAGCGGCTCGGCCGTGAATTGCGGCAGGCGCGGGAAGACCGCGGCGAGAGGATCAACCACGTCGCGGCACTGCTGAACATGGACGGCAACAAACTCGGCCGCATGGAGCTCGCCAAGACCTACGTCAGTGACCACGACCTCCACAGGCTCTGCGACATCTACGACGTCACGCCCGAACAGCGACACGCGTGGGAACAGCTCCTGGTCGGCAAGCGCCCCAACCACTGGTGGCGCAGCTATGGGGACGTCATGCCCGCCGCCTTCACCGAGTTCGTCGCCCTGGAGAACGACGCCCTCGAAGAGTGCGAGTACACCCCCATGGCCGTATGCGGGCTCCTGCAGACGCAGGACTATGCCGCCGCGATGCTCGGCAAGGGAACCAGGGCTCTGGGGATCGAGCAGGCCGAGGCCCTGGTCGCGGTGCGCATGGCCCGCCAGCAACGCCTGTTCGAGGAACCGACGCTCGTCTACCGCCCGGTCGTCTCCGAGGTCGCCCTGAACTTCGACCTCGGCGACCCGGTGCTGATGCGCGAGCAACTGCTGCACATCGCCGACGTGGCGAAGCTCCCCAACGTCGAATTCCGGGTCCTGCCGCTCGCCGCCGGCCGTGATGCCCTCCAGCCGCTGCCCTTCACCGTGCTCAGCTTCGACGAGCCCGACCCCGACATCGCCTTCACCGAGGACCTGGGCGGTACGATCCCGCATGAATCCGAGCGCGAGGTGCGTCGCTGCAACCGCCTGTTCCGGCAGATCTGCGACGCGGCGCTCACACCGGAGGACTCCGTCTCGCTGGTACTGGGCCGAGCAGAAGGCATCTGACCGTTGACCGTCGAACGCACGACCGCCGCCATTCCCGACGCCGCATGGTTCACCTCCTCGTACACGTCCTCGGACACCGGCCAGTGCGTCGAAGTGGCGCTGCCCGGAGCCGTCGCGGGCGTGCGGGACTCCAAGCGGCGCGATCAGGGGCACATCCGGGTGCCGCCCCGTTCGTGGCGGCAACTCCTCCTGCACGTCAAGGAAGACTGAGCACCCGAAAGAGTCCCGACCGGCGTTCACAGTGCGGCCACGTCGGCGGCGGCGACTGTCACGGTCACCGATCGCGTCCCGCCCAGGAGGCCGGCCAGGGTGAAGGCGACATCCAGCCGTCTGTCGAACTGGCGGGCCACGACGACTCCTTCGGTTCCGGCCGGAACGGCCTGGCCGAAGCCGCCGCCGAGATCCTTGACCGCTTTGACCTTCGTTCCGATGTCCATACGCGTGTCCCCCGTCGTGCCGTGGCTCGATGTGATCGAGGTGGATGGCCCGGACGGACGGGACGACCATCCGGACCGGGGAAGCCCCGACGTCGGCTACCTCCGAGGCGCGGGTTCGGCGCCCCGGTCCTGCTGGAGTCGCCACAGTTCGGCAAACAACCCCTCCGATTCCGCGAGGAGTTCGTCGAAGGACCCGTGCTGCACCACGCGGCCGGATTCCATCACGACGATCTCGTCCGCCACCGCGACGTTCGCCAGCCGGTGGGTGACCAGGACCACGGCGCTGTCCTCGGCGATGCCGCGCAATCCGGCGAAGATCCGGTGTTCGGCCCGAGGGTCGAGGGCGGAGGTGGGTTCGTCCAGACAGATCAGGCCGGGCTCGCCGTAGAGGGCGCGGGCGATGCCGAATCGCTGCCACTGGCCGACGGAGGGATCCACACCGCCCCACCATTCCCGGGCGAGCAGGGTGCCGAGGCCGCGCGGGAGTCCGGCGACGACGTCGTCGGCTCCCGACGCCGCCGCGGCTCGCGCCAGGGCTTCGGTGTCGTCGTCGCGTGGTTGCCCGAGGTTGATGTTGAGGCGCGCCGACAGGGGCCAGCGGGCGATCTCCTGGGGGACGTAACCCAGGTGGGACCAGGCGGCGTGCGGGTCGAGGTCCGCGACATCCTCCCCGTCCCAGGTGACGCGACCTTCGTGGGACAGGTAGAGACCGCACAACAACCGGGACAACGTCGACTTGCCCGATCCGTTCTCGCCGACCAGGGCGAGGATCCTGCCCCTGCGGACCTCGAGGTCGACGCCGTCCACGGCGGGTGTCGTCTTGCCCGGATAGTGGTACGTGACCTTCTCCGCGCGCACGAGGACCGGCGACTCCGGGACGCGGGTGCCCCGGCTCATCCCGTGGCCGCCGGCCTCGTCCAGGAACCTCGCCCAGTCGTCGAGGTAGAGGCCCACGCTGTACAGCCGACTCCCCGAGACCACCAGGCCGCCGAGCGCCGTGCCGACGGTGCGCAGCGCAATGACGGCGGTGCCGGCGGCGGCCACCGACATCCGGTCGGTGGAGAGCAGGTAGGCGAGTGCTCCCCACACCACGCTCGCGGCCACTCCGCCGACGGTGGCCCCGACGAGGCCGATCTTCGCCGTGGTCCACGCGCCCGCCTGGGTCACGCGTTGCACGCGCTCGGCCGCGACGGAGTACCGGTTCAGCAGGTAGGGCGCCATGGTGCAGGCGCGCAGTTGGTCGGCCCAGCGTTGGTCGGAGATGTGCCAGCGCAGCATGTTGAGCAGGCGCCGCTCGTCCTGGGTCCGGAGGGTGGTCAGGTACTCGACCCTGGCCCCGCGCACCGCGGCGACTCCGCGCGGCAGCGCGCCGAGCAGCAGCAGCGGAAGCAGCACGGGGTGCAGGACGGTGAGTACGGATGCGGCGGCGATCAGGGAGGCGCAGGCGGCGAGGACGTCCTGGGACTGGGGCATCAGGCCGCGCATCGACTGCATGCCGCGGTCGGCGGCGTCCCATCGATCCTGGTAGCCGGGGTGGTTGTAGGCCGCCAACTCCGCCTGTGAGGCGGCCTGGAGGAGGAGCCATTCGGATTCGCGGGTCAGGCGAGGGGTGACCCGCGCGGACAGGCCCACGACGGCGATGCCCAGCACCGCGCGCAGGCCGACCGCCGAGGCGAGCAGGACGATCGAGGGCAGAGCCTCGCGCAGGCGGTCGGCGACATCACCGGCGGAGATCAACGCGGTGATCGTGCCCGTGGTCGCGAGCAAACCGCCCGCTTCGAGGAGACCGGCGAGAACCTGGCACACCAGCAGCGCGATCAGAGCGCCCGGATCGGCCCGCCACGCCAGGCGCATCGCGCGCATGATCAAACGGGGCAGGCGGGCCGCCATCGCCCTGGTGGTGATCTTGGTCAGCGCGACATCGGTGTCGCGGCCCGCCGGCGCGAACGCCAGCTCCTGGTCGTGGGGTTCGTCCGCCGTCGGCGTGCCCGCACGATCGGCGACGGCTTGGCGAGGAATGCCGTCGGACTCGGGTTTCGAGCGGGACGCGCGTGGCGAAGAGGGTTCTCCTCCGTCGGCTGGCGTGGTCATTTCGGTGCCTCCTGGTCGTACCGGACGGGGCCTCTCACGGGAGCGTCCGCTCATGCTGGTGTGGTGTGCCTCGACCCGGCAGAGCGCACGGATGTACGAGCAAGGCGCGGGGTCGGCGAAGGCGCCTCGAACGGAAGCTCCACCAAACGAGTCGCTGCCGGACGGGAGCGGATGGGCGTCGAGAAGACTCCGCAGGGCCCGCGAGTTCCCGAGCGTGGCTGCCGTGCGCCGGGCGTACGCCAGAGCCCGGTTCGGCCGCCGGCACGGATCTCGGGACCAAGGCGTCGAGTGCGCGCAAGCTCTTCCGCCCGGGCCCGCAGAGCGGGTGGGCATCCGGCGCCCGGCTCGCCTCGTTCGGCACCTGTGTGGTGCAGCAGCCGGACCGAGTCGCGGCATCCTCCCCGATCCTTGTCCGACAACGCGCCCACGGCCTGGTACAGGGACGGAGGCAGGCGGACCTCGGGTATGTGCTCGGTCATCCGGTCGCTCCCGAAGGTCTTCGGATCGGCGGACAGGTCAGGGCAGCGGGTAGCCCGCCGCGCGCAAGGCGGCGCTCACATCGGCGTGTATAGAGTCCGGGCCGCGGCCCTCGGCGACCACTGTGCAGTCGTAGTCGCCGCGCTCGCGCTGGACCAGGAGAACGCGGTGCAACGCCCGCTGATAGGCCGGGTACAGGCCGGTCCACGGCCGGTCCTCGTGTGCGGCGGTGATCGCGAGGCTCTCCTCGGTGTCGAGGCTGGGCAGCAGGAGCACCGCCGTCTCGGCGGGCGGGCGGGGATACGAGGACTCGATTGCCTCGACCAGCCGCAGCGCCGACGTCACGGGGAGTTGGTCCTTCACCGCGCAGGTGGCAGCCGCCACCGCCTGGATCATCGGCCGTCCACGATCGAGCAATCCGACCCGGCCCGCCGTTCGGGCCTCGGCTCGCGCGGCGTCGCTCTCCAAGAGCAGGCGGGTGAGTGCGGCCGTGGCCGTCTCGCGGAACCACCACGCGTAATAGTCGCCCGCCGACGCCTCGGCCCACGGCTGCGGGTTGTGGCGATGGATCGAGCCGAGCACCTCGAAGCCGGCCCACGTCTTGGACAAGCGGCGCAGATGCGTGGTCCGGCCGACGTTGTCCGGGCCGTTCACGCTCACCAGGTCGGGGAACGAACCCGCCATCGGCCTCATACCCTGGACGCGTGGTTGCCGAGGACGTCCCGCATACCGTTCACGGTCGCGACGACGAAATCCCCCAACGACGCTGGCATGAAGAGAAGTCCGGCCGGCGCCTCGGTGTTGAACGGGACGCGCACGATGTCGTGGCTGCCGCGCTCCGGCTCGGCGAACTCGGAGCCTGTACGCGCCTCGATGTCCATCGACACCAGGCGGGCGACGAAGAAGCGCTGCACGCCGACCCCACCGTCGTCCAGGGGATCGGTGACCACGAACACGCGGGCGGCGTCGCGGATCTTCCCGCCGAGTTCCTCGAAAACCTCACGACGCAACGCGTCCTCGACGCTCGCGTCGTCGGACTCCACGCCCCCGCCGACGGTGACCCGGTACGGTTCCTGCCCGGGCCGGCGCCGTCCGATCAGGATCAGGGCGTTGCCGTCCACCGGGACGACCCTGGCACTGCGCCTGCGTACATTCGCCATGTCCACGCCTCTCACGCCGCGTCCCGGCCCGGTGTGCCGCCCGACCCTGTGGTCGGGCGGCACACCGGGAACACGCTCAGCATGAAGGCGCGACCACCGGGCGGAAATCGACTCGATCCGCGTACTCGTGCCGTGGAACGAGTCCAACAAACGCGAGTGCCGGTCAGGAGCCCGTGAGCAGGTGGGCGTTCACCGCGCGCACCAGTTCCGCGAGCGCGGTGATCTCGACGACCTCCACCTGTGCGGCCCGCAGCAGTTCGGCGCCCTCGCAATCGACGAACAGCGACGGCTCACGCCACGCGAACACCACCCTGGGGATGCCCGCCCGCAGGATCCACTGGGTGCAACTGCGTGGGCGGGACGCCCGGACGCTGCACGGCTCCAACGAGCTGTACAACGTCGCCGACCGAAGCCGAGGGTCCCGTTCGTCGAGCTTGGCCAACGCCGCTTCCTCGGCGTGGTTGTGCGCGTCCCCCTCACGCGAGTAGCCCTGCGCGAGCACAACGCCGTCCGGGCCGATCACGACCGCGCCCACCGAGAACGCAGTCGGTGACGGAGGACAGTTCTGCGACAGGTCGACCGCGTAGCGCAGCCACCTCTCGTCTTCGGCAGCGATGCCGGTCGACTCAGGCATCGGAAGGGCCTCCAGGCAGGTAGCGCAGCAGGACACAGTCCCCGATCTGCCTGGTCTCGGCCAGGCGCATCCGGTTGCCCGCGTCGTGCGGGAACACGCCGGGGTTCACGAACCGCGGCGCACTCGCGTCCCCGACGAAGAACGGCGCGAACACCGCGTGGATCTCGTCGACCAAGCCGGCCTGAAGGAACTGGGTGTGGACGCTGCCGCCGCCCTCCACCATCAACCGGCGCACCCCTCGCTTGTACAGATCCGCCAGGACCGTTTCCAGGGACAGCGGTGACCCGGCGTCCACGACGGCCGCGACCGCACCAACCCGGTCGCGGGCCTTCTCGGCGCCGTCACCGGAGCAGTACACGACCTTGTCCACGCCGCCGGCCGTGAAGAACGCCGCGCCGGGGTCGAGATCGCCCGTGCCCGACAGCGTCACCTTGATCGGACTCTCGACCAGGCCGCGTGCCACGCGCGCCTCGCGGTGCCCGGCGGAGCGTACGAGCAGCCGCGGGTTGTCGCGGCGAATGGTCGTCGCCCCCACCAGGATCGCGTCGCACCCGGCGCGGACCTCGTCGACCCGGGCGAAGTCCTCGTCGTTCGACAGCAACAGACGCAGGTCGGTGGAATCGTCTATGTACCCGTCCAAGGACGCGGCGAAGGAGAGCAGGACGTAAGGGCGTTGGGTCACGCGGAGGCTCCCGGGTCGATGGTGATGAGCAGGTGCTCGATGAAGCGCACACCGTCCTCGACGTCACGACAGGCGTCGAACGCGGTGAATTGATCATCCGTCAGCCAGGCCCGCAGCGAGGCGTCGGACCGGGCGCGCTCGTGGAATCGCCGCGCGGTACCACCGGTGGGGGCGAGCGCGATCACACGCTTGCCCATCGACAGCGCCATGTCGATCTCGTCCTGTGTCCCCTGCGCGCCGGCGACGACGACGACGAAATCGACGTCCTTGACGATGTTCCGACGACCGAACACGCCCACCACACCATCGAAGCGGGGCGGACGATAGTGATCGGCGATATAGGTCATGATCTCGATGCCCACACCCACCGGGCCATGCGTCACGGGGAACCCGCGGGTGAGGACGAGGCGGGCCAACACCCGTACAGCGCGATCGATCTCCCCCGGCGTCCCATCGGCCACGCGACTCCCACACAGCGCGACCCGAGGCATGACCACGCGATCGGCCGGGTTCGCCCCGAACTCGGTCCTGGAGGCGGGAACGGCGTTGACGGCGCTGATGACCAGGTCCACCGGTGCGATCCCCAGCAACACCCGGGTCCGGTCCGGCATCCTCAGCCCGTCGGCGATCCGAGACAGCACTCCGATGTCCGAGACCACGCCCAGGCGAACCCCACGCACCCAGTTCGAGATGTCCGACCGGTCGTGCTCCGTCATCCGTGCCAACTGCGTCTGGGTACACGCCTCGAACGTCGCCAGATAGAGCCCGAGCAGGCCGCCGATGTCCCGATTCGCCAGGCGCACCTGGACATCATCACGACCCCACCACGACGCAGGAACACACTCCGGATCAAACGTCTTGCGACGCGACATGAGGCCCCCCCGAAAGCCCGACACATGGCCGCCTCGACCACTCCGGACCCGGCAAACACTAGCGTGATTAACCCGTGACGATAGGTACAGACATCGCTCGACCTGGGATCGGAACGGTCAAGGGGCGGGCCGTGCATGACGCCTGGGTCGATGCGCTGCCCTGGCGGCGACATGATCCGCATGCACACCGACATACCCGTCACCGCCCAGCCCCGAGCTGCCCAAGGCCGCGCACGTCATCGAGAAGCTGGGCCTGTGGTGACGTCCGGACGTGCCCTCGCGGTGATGGCCCACCCGGACGACGCCGTACTGTGGTGCGGCGGCACCCTCGCCCTGCATGCCGCCCCCTGCTCGCTGCCGGCTGGGTAGGCGCCCGTGCTGCCCATCCCGAGTCCTTCCCCACGTCTGCATCGCTGTGTGCACGAGCCTACGGGAGCGCCGACCGCCCTCCACACGTCTCACACCGGGGGGTGAAGACCGCGGATCCACCCCCGGCGGGACGTGGCGATCGCTACCGTTCCCCGCATGGCCGTCCCCGCCGCGCGATGCGTCGACAAGACGCCGTACGACACATTCCCCGCCGCGCTCTGCCGCGAGGCGACCGCGGACGACGTGAGCGGCGAGCGGACGGACGGTACCGATCCGCACCTGCTCGCCCGCCACCAACGGACGGCGGCCGAACCGCGCTTCGTCATCGACAAGCCCCACAGCAGCCTCGCCGTCGACTGGCCACGCAGGAACTAAGCCGATGACCCCCACGAGAGCCGGCCGCGTCCCGCTGCCATGCACACTCATCGGGACCCACTGTCCCTCGGCCCCGCCCGCTGACGGCCTGTGCCGACCGGCGACACGACCGCGACACGCCACCCAGACAGTCCGCGCCCCGACCCGTGAGAAAGGGCCACCGCCATGACCGCGGCCCCATCCCTGCCGAGCGTGCTCGCCGTCTTCGCACACCCGGACGACGAAGCGCTGCTGGCCGGCGGCGTCCTCGCCCGGCACGCCGCCGCGGGGGCGCGCACTGCCGTCGTCACCGCCACCTGGTCGCCGAACAACCGACGAGCCGGCGAACTCGCCGATTCCGTCCGGATCCTCGGTGCGGGCGAGCCGCGCATGCTTGGCTACGCCGACGCCCGGATCCCCGAATCGGCGCCCGGTCGAGCGCGTTTCCTGGATGCCCCGCTCGACGAGGTCATGGAGCTGATCGTCCGACACGTACGCGAGTTCCGACCGGACATCGTCCTCACCCACGACGCGTACGGCCAGCTCACCGGTCACCCGGATCACCTCCACACCCACCGCGTGACCCTTCTCGCCGCACACGCCGCAGGGCTCGAGCACCTCTACCCCAAAGCGGGAGCGCCCTGGCAGCCAGGCGCCGTCCACCTGGCCACCCACCCCCATTCCGGCGTCGCAGAGCTGGGGCCCCTGCTGACCCGGGTCGGCAAGAAGGTCCTCAGCGTGCCGGACGAGAACGTCACCGCGACCATCGACGTGCGGCCGTGGCTGGAGTCGAAGTGGCGTGCCATCCTTGCGCACCACAGCGAAGTGGCCCGGGAACGCGCCCTGCCCGGCATCCTGTCCCGCCTCCCGGCCGACGTCCGCGACCGGATCATCTCCACCGAGTACTACACCCGGATCGCAACCACACCCACACCGCCCGCCCCGCCCGAGCCGATGGCATGATCCTCGGCCGGCCCGAGCCGGGACACCCGAGGGCCGCATCGCGCGAACCTGCACACCCAAGCCGGGCGATGCAGATGAATCCCTCGCCCGTGGTCACACCACACACCCCAAAGCCCTCGACAACGCCCGCAAGCTCCGTCCCGAGCTCGACTACGTCAAGGATCCCATCGGCGCGTCGACGACGCGGACCTGCCGCAGCACCTGACCGAGTGGCAGCATTTCTCCACCATCGACCGCAAACGGCTCGCCACCCGCACCACCAGCCCCAAGGTCATCGACGCCCGCGGCACCCTCGACACCCACCAGTGGTCGCAAAGCCGCCGAGCGCTCGGCCGCGGTGCTCGATGTCCCGGACGAAGTGGTTGCGCCCGGCCTCGGGTGCCACCCGATCTCGATGGCCCAGCGTTCAGCCGCGATCATCAGCGCCCCGATGGCCAGCGCCTTGATCTGACCGTAATCCGCAAGATCCGCAACGCTGACGGGAAGACGCCGCTTGAACGCTCCCATGCTCGTCGGGCCACCTCATACTCACAAAGACACCCGGGCGAAGCGGGTGTTGGCCGCGCCCTCCAGACGGAGCCGGACGTTGCACCGCAGAGCACCGACCGGCGGCGCGAAGACGAGCTTCCAGCACTCCTGCCCGCCGGGCTTCCGGCACGGATGGTCCGCCGGTCGCCCCACATCCCATCGGGCCGGCAGCCTCCGGCCCGGCCCGCACGGTCTCCGCCGGCCTGCACCGCTTGGTTCTCTTGAACGGGCCGAGCAGAGCGTTGAAGGAAACGCGATTCCTTCACTCTTGCGGGCAAGCACGCCACGCTGACTGCCCGCCGAGCACCCGGTATCGACCGTGTGGCAGGCGTCCACATCCGGAACAGCCGACGATGTCACAACGCCGTGACATCGTCCGGCCCATGACCACCAGTGATGCCATGAATACTGCGGAGTCTTCGGCCCGGGGGAGGTTGACGAGACTGCTGGACGGGGTGCGTCCCTGGGACGAACAGGAGCGCGGACACCTCGCCACGGCGACGCGATGGCTCGCCGGCACGGACCCGGTGTACCGGACGCGGAAACCCGACGTCCCGCTGATGCATCTGGTCGTCTACCTCGTGGTCTTCGACCAACGCCGTGAGGAACTCCTGCTGGTGGCCCATCGCAAGGCCGGCCTGTGGCTCCCTGCGGGCGGCCACGTCGAACCCGGGGAAGACCCATGGGAGGCGGTCGTGCGTGAATGCCGCGAGGAACTGCACGTCCAGGCCGCCCCGGCACGCAACGACGACCGGGATCCGTTCTTCGTGACGGTCACGCGCACGCGCGGCGAGGGAACACACATCGACGTGTGCCTGTGGTTCTTGCTACGCGGCACGACGGAAGAGATCACCTCCTTCGACGAAGGAGAGTTCGACGCGATCAGATGGTTGTCGCCCCTTCGGGTCCTCGCCGAACCGCAGCACACCCTCGATCCACACATGCACCGCTTCACCCGCAAACTCCTTGCCGCCACCGCCTGCCCGTAGGTGCGCGAACCAACCCGACAGCAAGGACCGCGTCGCCGGAGTCCGCGCACCACCGCCCGCGTCGACCGTCGCACAGACAACCCCACCCCTGAGGGCTCCACCGATCCCGTCGAGACGACCACCGCACGAGACAACGAACTCCACGAAGGGTTTCCATATGGAATCGGCCGCACCCCCCGAAGCCGGATGCCCGGTAGACGTGCACGTACTGCTGCGCCGCGGACCGAAACTGCTGCTCCTACGCCGAAGCCGAACCTCGCCGTACGCACCCGGCCTCTTGTGCCTGCCCTCCGGCAAGGTCGAACCCGGCGAGGACGTCGTTACCGCGGCCGTCCGCGAAGTCGGCGAAGAGACCGGCGTGATCCTGCACCCCGCCATGCTCCGCTGCGACCTCGTGCTGCAACACCGCCCACCGCAGGGGCCGTTGCGCATCGGCTGGTTTTTCACCGCGGAGGGATGGCCCGGCGCCCGCCACCCCGGCGACGTGGACACCGTACGCAACGCCGAACCCCACAAACACGACCAACTCGTCTGGGCGGACCCGGACGACCTTCCCCACGACCTCGTCGCCTACACCCGCGTCGCCTTGGACGCCATCCGCGAAGGAGCCCCCTACGCCCTACACCTCCAGGAACCCCACGACACCGTCCACGACGACGGCCACGCCGCGCAACGCCTGGTCACGATCCGCGCCGGCGACCACGGGAACGAGCCCCTGCGCCGCGAACTCGGCCTTCGAGCGGCGCCGCGCATGGGCCGTCCGTGGATCTGGCACCCGGACGAGCCCGTGCCCGGTTCGCTGCGCATCGCGCAGTCATCGGGATGGCTGTTCGCCGACGACGGCCGGGTGCTCCTGGTCGCGGACCAAGGCCTGCTCGCACTGCCGGGAGGCGGCACCGAAGACGCCGACGCCGACGCCCTGGTGACGTTGACCCGCGAGGTGCACGAGGAGGCCGGCGCCGCGCTGGGCGCGAGCGCCTACCTCGGCTACCTCTACGACCACGACGCGCTGGTCCACGGCGGCGAACCCGTTGCCCGCGCCCGGTACGCGGCCCGCCTCGCCCGCCTCGCGCCATCCCGGCCGGATCCGGCGACGGGCCGGGAATGGCGCCGGCTCCTGGTGGACCCGGCCACCGCCGTTGACCTTCTGGGCTGGGGCCGGGACGGCCGACGGGAGGCACGGTCCGCGCAACACCGCGCGCACGAACTACTCGGTGTCCCGATCGCGGGGGACGGGTCCGTGGCCGAGGTCCCGCGCGACGGAGGGCTGCCGGGGCGGGAGGTCGGGCCGCCACGATGACAACGGGCTGTCGGTCCGGGACCCCGGCCCCGGACCGTCCGCCGGGTCCGTCGGGGGGCTCGGGGAAGCAGTCCAGGGCCCACTCAGAACTCAGTGACATTTCCACTCGGCTAGATCAACATCCGCTGCCGAAACTCGACATCAAACGCTCTTCGTCATCACCCACGAAGCCACACGTCCGCGACCTGCAACTCTCCAACACTGCACCGGACTTCGTGGTCGACCGCCGGTTGACCTGGAACTATCTGGAGGCCGATGTCGTCGGTGAGTTCGGCGGAATCGAGATGAGCACGGATCTGCCGATCTCGACCGAGATCGGCCGCCTCCGTCGACGGCCCCACCACACCGCCCCACGCGCGAGGATGTGAGGCACGGACCCGCTCCTTGCCGCCGCGCTCGATACCCTCGGCGTCAACCGAGCCCCCGCGGCCCCTGAGCCCCGACCACGCCACCGCCTGTCGCACCACCGCGTGGAAGATCAAGACCGCCACCGAGCCCGGTGACGTCGCCTCACTGCTGCACGAGGCACGCGCCGTAGCGCTTCTGCACCACGCCGGCTGACCCCGATGGCCGTCGAGCACGGCGAATTCACCGGCGTAGCCTGGAGTGCCAATCCTGCGAGATGAGCTGGCCCACGGGCGAGCCGGCCGCGGAGGACTACGCGTCCGATGTCCCCGGCTTGTCGTGGTACGACGTCGCGCGAGATGACGCGCCTGCCCCGGTGTACACCTGTCCGGAGTGCCAGCAGTGCGCTCTGGTGGTCGTCGCCGACCCGGACACCGAGACGGTGCTGTGCCTCTGTTCCGGCTTCTCCGATCCTTCCCGAAACCTGTCTGCATGCTCCCGTGCAGCACCCTGATCATCGACTTGAATGGCGGCTTCGACATCTGCGTCCGCCGGGCGAGTCTCATCGGCGACTGAAGGAGTCGGCGGCCCCGAGAGCGCCGGGGTGGAACCGTGCTTTTCCTGCGGCGTGGCCACGTCACGGACGAAGATGAGTGGATGGCGTTCCATCCCGCAAGAGCCTGGCCGACACGTGAGGTTGCCGGCCGTCCTGGTGTTCTGGGTGGCTGCCCTGGATGCCGTCGGCCGCTGACGGAAGAGGGGGAGGAAGCGTGACGCAGCAGGAGCGCTGGGGGCACTGGCGGCCCGGGTTTGGCTCGGGGGAACTGGTGCGCCTGGTACGTGCCTGGTATCGGCGGGTGGAGTGCTCTGCCTGCCACTCGGCCGCCGGCCGCGCCTGCCGCTCTCCGTCCGGATACTCCACCGACCACCACCGAGTCCGACGAGATGCTGCCGGACAGCCCCCGTACGAGGAATGGCGCAAACAGGGGCTCATCCCGGAGAACAGGCACATCCCTGTCCCCGCCGTGCTCGAGGCCAGCCGCGCAGCCCGGGACGAGTTCGGGGTCGACGAGTCCGTCGGCGACGCCGTGGCGCTCGTCCGTCACATCCTGGCCGACCTGCTCGGCATCGCCTTGGGCGACGACCCCACGCTCGACCGGCTCGATGACGCAACGCGCGCCCTGGTTCTGGCGCGCGGGCCCGAGGGGAGCGCGGATGTGATCACGGTCCTTGCATCGCAGGTGGTCACGCTCACCCGCCGCCTGGCGGGACCAGGTGGTGACCCCGCTGCGCTGTTGACCACCTTGATCCATTCGCAAGTCGATCACGCACGCCGGCAGCGGCATGCCGAGCAGCGTGTGCGCGCCCGGGAGACCTGACGGCGTCGGGCCGGTCACCCACACCACCGCCGGTACCCGAGGCGGCGCGTGGGTGCCATGGTGTGCCGCCTGTGCGCCCGACGCGACCGCAGGAGCCGCCTCCCTTTGAACCGGAACGGATCCGGAGGCTCCGGCCCCTGGCGCTTGACGCCACGGCAGCACGTACAGATGCCCGACTGACGATCGGTTCTCCGTTCGGCTTCCCGCACGGTGGCGGGACCTGAAATGCGAACTGTCGTGCTGGCCGGGCCGGTTGCGGTGCCGGCGGGCACGGGTCCGCCGAGCGGTCGGTGCGTCGGGGGTTGTCGGCGCCCGGTAGCCTGTCCGGGAAAACGGAGGCGGGGATGCGGACACGGGGGAGTCCGTCCGGGGCGGTTGTCGCCGGGGTGTTGGCCATGGTGACGGCGGCGTGTTCCGGGGGCGGTGGGGGCGCGGGCGAGCCGCCGCTGCGGTCGAATGTGTCCGGCGCGCCCGCGGTGGTGCCGCCCGTGGTGAGGGCGTTCGATCCGCCGAAGGCGTTCGCGGGGTCCGGGGCGGTGCTCCCGACCGTGTCCAAGGCGGCGTCGCGGGCGGTGGTACTCCACAACACGACCGCCTACGTCACGACCACGTCGGGGATCCAGGCGCTGGACACCGTGACCGGGCGACCGTTGGCCACCATCGCGCCCGCCGGTGCCCCTCCTGCGGGCGCCGGAGCGGACGGGCTCGTGCAGGGGCTGGTGTCGGCGGGTCCCGCGGTCCTGGTGCGGGTGGGCGGCCGCGAGTTGGTGGTGGCCCCGTTCGTGGTCATGGTCCCGGGCCGCGGCACGACGGCCGGGCGCCTCGACCTGAGCCTCACCGCGGTCGATCCGGCCGACAACACCGCCGCGTGGACGGTATCCGCTCCCCTGCCCGCCGGGACCGCGGCGGCGGCGGCGATCGGCACGCACGGCGACCGGGTCCTGGTCACCGTCGCCCGGGACTCCACCGGGTCGGTCTACGCGGTCGACACCGTCACCCGCGCGGTGGCGTGGTCGAAGGACGGCTTCCTCGGCGCCACGGTCACCGGCGACTCGGTCGTCGCGGTCGAACCGCGGGACGGCTCCAACACCATGCAGGCGGTAACCGCGCTCAACGTCGCGGACGGCAGCCGCCGCTGGAACCTGCCGAACAACCGCTACGAGAGCACGATCACGTACGCCGGACCGAAGCTCGTCGCCGTGCAAGGCCGCGACTACTCCAGCGGCCGTGCCTCCTTCCAACTGATCGACGGCGACACCGGCGCCGACGCCATGGCCCCGTCCACCGCCACCGGCTGGTCCGGCACCTACGCCATGAAGTGTCTCTACGACCGCCGCGCGGTGACGGTCTGCTCCGGCGTCGGCATCGTCATGGGACTCGACGCCACGACCGGCAAGGAGCTGTGGCGGCTGCCCGACCAGGCCGCCGGCCGCGTCGCACCGAGTGTCACCGCGGCGTGGCACGGCGTCGTGTACGCAACAGCCGACGGACCGGTCGTCTTGGACGCCGCCACCGGCCGAGACCTCGCCACACCGAACATCGCCCCCGTCGCAGTCAGCGCCACCACCGGCATCGCCGTGGATCCCTCCGGCAGCGTCCGCGCCCACCCGGCCACCGGATGACCCCCACCCCGGCACCCCCGGCCGGCGTCGCCGGAGCCGGAGGGGTGGTCGATCGGCCGCCGGCATCGACGACGGAGGCAAGCTCCGTGGGTCGTGACGCACGATGCGCCCGAACGCTGTCTCGATCGCGCGGTGCGCTCGCACCCGGAGACCGAGGCGCAACGCGAGAGTGAGCAAGTCGAGCGCGGCCCGGGAGGAGGCCCGGCGGCCCATGACCGCGAGCGCGAACACGTCCGCGGCGTGGCGGTCGCCGACCGCATGTCGACTCGCCTCAACGACAAGGGACTCGGTCGCGACGCGCGACTGAAACCGGTCGAGCACGTCCCGACCCTGGAGGACGGCAGCGCCACCCCGGGAATGGACCGTCGAGCGGGATTCGACCTCGGGTGCCCTGGCGCCCGACGACCGCGAGGTGTTCGAGGAGGACCGGTGCATCGGTCCACCGACGTGCGCAAGGGCGACGACCTTCGCCCATGGTCGCCACACCCGGCACTATGAAGTCTCCGTCCGAGGCCGTCCGGTGGACGTACAAGACCAAGCTGCGGGCAACGCGCGAACGTCCTCCGCACTGGGGACGGGACGATACTGCTGCGCATTTGCTCGGGCGCCGACACGTCACCCACCTTGCCCGCTCGACCTTTCCCTCGCCGCGTGACCGAACAGGCCGGCAGGATCGCTGACCGGATTCTTGCCGGCGACCCGGGCTACGTCGCCCGACTACCGGCCTGTCTCAGGGACACGAACAATCCTGATCTGCTCACCCCCGCAGCTGTGGCGATCGCGTTCTGGGACGCCCCGCTCGCGGTGAGCTCCAGGGCCAGGCGCACCAGTTCCTCGCGGTCGGCGGCGTTGCTCAGGGCGGCGACCTCGTCGGCGGTGAGGGGACGCCGGAAAGGGCCCCGCATGCGCGCGCATGCCTGCGCGCCGCAGGTGCGGCCTCGGTCCGCGGATGTGGCCGGGGTCCAGGTGCCGCCGCATCGCGTGCACACCCGCACCCGCAGGCCGGCCACCGCCGCACCTGCCGGTTCTCGATCGACGTATCGACCGACATGGCTGGCCGCGTTGCCGCGCAGGGCCTTGGGGGTGCGCGCGTCGACGGCGGCCTGCGGATCGCGGGCCGTCTCCAGGCGCGCCCATGCCGCGGGGTCGCGTGCCATGCGCAGCAGGGCGGCATCGCGCTGTCTGCGGCGGACCGCCGTCGACACCAGGGGTTGGGTGCGACGCAGGCCGTGTGCAGCGCGGTAGGCCTGGGCCGTCAGCCCGTGGACGCGGGCCGCGTGCGTGCCGAGGCCGGCGACCCGAAGGCCGCATTCGTGGCACAGAAGCCTCTCGCCGTCGTCGTCGAGCATGCCGTAGATGCCGTGGCCGTCGGGCCGGCCCACCCTGGCGGCGTCGCAGGGCAGGCACAGGTGGTGAGGGGTGGTAGCGGGGCTGGTGCACTCGTGACAGGTCGCCGAGGCGGTGGATGGAGCGTCGGTCATATGAGGCCCTGTCGGGTTGTGTGGGGTGTATGCATGCGACGCTCCGGGTGCGGCTGTTGCGTCGATTCCTGCGGCGGCATGTGCGGTTTCGGCAAGGGCGGGGCGGAGGTGATCCGCGCGGGAGATTCGGGGTGCGGTGGCCGGCGTCGCACCCCGACACGGCGGCTGAGGCGTTGCCGGCGAACCAACCGATGGTGGTCGGCGATCGGTCCGTGACGTGTTGGCGGAAGCTGCCTCCGCATCGCCAGGGCTGCGGTGCAGGGCCTCTTGGCACCGTGTTCACTGCCGCGGGTAGCCGAGTCGGAGGAGCGCGCAAGGGCCGAACGGACTCCGCAGTGCGACGGCCGACTGTCCTGCCCGAGGGCCTGGGACGTGGCGGCGCTCGTCGACGAAGGGCGTTCGCGCCGGGTGGGGCGTTCACGCGTCGGGGGATGTTCGGTCATCGGCGGGCGTCCTTGTCGTGGGGATCGTGCCCGAGCCGGAGGTCCCGGTGGGGTGTGCGCCGTACTGGTCGGACTGAAGTGTGAACATGTCCGCGTAGATCGCGCCTGCCGCCATGAGTTCGTGGTGGTTGCCGTGTTCGGCGATGCGTCCCTTGTCGAGGACGTAGATGTGGTCGGCGTGTTGGACCGAGGCGAGGCGGTGGGTGATCAGGACGACGATGGTTCCGTCGGCGACGAGTTCGCGGATGCGCGCGAACGTCTCGATCTCCTTGCGGGCGTCCAGCGCCGAGGTGGGCTCGTCCGCGATCACCACGGGCGCCCGCCGGTAGCGTTCGCGAGCCAGGGCGATGGCCTGCCATTGACCGCCGGACAGTTCCACGCCGCCCTCGTAGTTGCGGTCGAGGAGGGTGTCCAAGCCGCGAGGAAGGTCGTCGATCACCGGTCGGGCGCCGGCGTACTCGCAGGCTGCGAGCAGCGCGTCCTCGTCGGGGCCGGTGGCGATGTCGGGGCGGCCGAGGACGACGTTCGTACGGGCGGTGAGGTCCCAACGGACGAAATCCTGCGGGACGAGGGCGACCTGGTCGAACACGCTGGTGCGGTCGGCGTCGGCGACGTCCACGCCGTCCCACTCGATGCTGCCGCTCTCGGGCCGGTACAGGCCCGCGATCAGTTTCGCCAACGTCGTCTTGCCGGAGCCGTTCTCCCCGGCGAACGCGACGATGGTGCCCTTGGTGAGGGTGACGTCGACGCCGTCGAGGGCCTTGTGATCCCTACCGGGGTACGTGAAGGACACGTCCTTGACCCGCACCGTGTGCGGTGCGGTGATCGTGCTACCGCGGGTGGGGATGGCGTGCAGGTCGGCCCGGGCGCACGCCTCCTGGAGGTCGTTGGCGAACAACGCCTGCTCGTACAGGTGTTGAATCCCGGTGACGAGGCCGGCCAGACTGGATGTGCCGGTGCGGATCGCCAGGACCGCGGTGCCGGAGGTGGCCAGATCCGCGCGCCCGCTCAACAGCAGCCACGCGAGGGTCAGGTACGTCAGCCCGGACGCGACCCCGGACAGCGCGGACGCGAGGAGGTCGGTGCCGGCCTCGGCCTTGGCCAGGCGTTCCTTCTCCGCCTCCGCCGCGGCCGCCATGCGCTCGTAGTGGTGCAGCAGATACGGCCCCGCGCCGTGCACCCGGATCTCCTGGGCGGTGCTCTGCGCGGCCAACGCCCAGGCGATTTCCCCCTGTTGCCGCCCATGATCGGTCCACGCAAGGGTCGACTCGTAGCGGCGCCGGGCCGAGCGCACGGTGCCCCAGCCCGGCGGCAGGATGATCAGCAGCATCATCGGCAGCAACAGCGGATGCAACACCGCCAGGACCGTGCCCACCGCGGCGAGCGACACGAGCGCGTTGACGACCTGCACGCTGTAGGTGATCATCAGCCGGCTGGCGTTCGTGCCCCACTTGGCGGTCTGCAGGAGACGCTTGAAGTCGGCGTCCTCCAGCGTCGACATCTCCACCCGCATCACCCGCCGCAGCAACTCGACCTCGGCGAACCGCTCCACCTTCGGCTCCAGCCGGCCGGTCGCCGCCGTGGACGCGGCCCGCAGCAACGCCCCCAGCACCCCCATCGCGGCGACGAACACCAGCGCGGGCGCCGCCGAGCGCACCCGATCCGGCGTGGGCCCGGCGCTGAACAACTCGACCAGGATGCGGTTGGTGCCCACCAGGCCCAGCGCGGAGGTGACGCCCTGACCGATCTGAGCGCACGCCACCACCAGCAGCGCGAGCCGGTCCGCCGCCCATCCCATGCGGACCGACCGGGCGATCAGACGCGGCAGGCGCCGCAGCGTCCCCAGAAACGACAGTTCCGTGTGGACCCCGCGGTGCAGGTGCCGCCCCCACGTGGGTTTGAGCTTGCCGCCGAACAACTCCCGGCCACTCGCGTCACCCTCGGCCATCGTCTCCGCAGCCCGGTCGCGCCGCGCCCGGCGCGGCCGGATCACCCGGACACCGTTTCGTGCGTGTCCCGGTTCGGCGGGTGCGGCGCGAGCAGGGCGGGGCGCGGCTTGCGGTGGGAGTTGGGATATCGATCCATGGGGAAGTCCTCCGATTCCGGTCGGTCCTGGTCGGATCCGTTCTCTGTTGGGTCCGGCCAGGGTTTCGGCGGGGGCATCTCACTCGGGGTGGAGGTCGGACGGGTCCTGGACACCGACCACTTTGTTACGTCGAGGGCGGTTGTCGGTGACCTGTGGGAGAGGCGGGCTCGCGGATACGACGCATCGGGATTCACCTACTCGACCCTCGCGTCGTGCGGGGCGGGATCGTCGTGTTCACCCGTCCTCGAGTGAGGAGGCGGGCGCCGCCGGGGGATGACGCCGACGGTGGCGCCGTGTTCGGGGAGTTCGTCGCGACGCCGGTGGTGGCGG
Source organism: Embleya sp. NPDC025285 (assembly GCF_055558835.1). NCBI lineage: Bacteria > Bacillati > Actinomycetota > Actinomycetes > Kitasatosporales > Streptomycetaceae > Embleya > Embleya sp. NPDC025285. The sequence continues at coordinate 38,817 of NZ_JBVHLU010000071.1, read as the reverse complement.
ATGTCGTCCAGGAGTACCGAGGTGAGGCGGGACGGTGGGGAAATTGAGGATGTATATCCGAAACACACCTCCCTTTCATCTTGTGGGAGATCATGCGAGCTTGTCCGGAACTTCGCCCGATGCGTCGGCCGTCTGGGCGCCCGCCGGCGAACTCGATCCAGTCGGTGAGCGGTTCCCGGTACGGGGCACCGCGCGTGTGGGATCGGTGAGCCCTCCGACACCCGGCGGACGAGCCCGGCCGCGGGGCTCGTCGGGAACGATCGGGGTCAGGTGGTCGCGTCGGTCGCGGAAGACTTCCTGTGGGTCGGGGGCGAGCGTCGCGAGCGTGACGGCTGCGGTCGCGATGACGTCGCACATCTCCCTCCGGACGTCCTCCCGCGTGCCGGCGGCAACTTCCGAGGGTTCGCTCTCCGAGGACGCCGTGGTACGCCTCGGCCGACCTCACCGGCTTCCTCCATGATCTTGAGAATGCGCAGCCGCACCGGATCGCGGCCCGCTGTCCGATGACGCGCGTCGAGCCGTTTCCGCAGCCGATCGATTTCGGTCCGGGTGTCGGCGTCCGTCACGGTTCCATCAGTCGATACGCGGCAGGCACAAGGGTGGGGCTGCTCGGGGCGGCACTTCGCTCCGTCCGTCGAGACCCCGGATCAAGGCGGGAGAGAGGCCGGCCGACCATCGACCGTGCGGCGGACACGGGATGGGAACCGCATGGTCGGCCTCGGACAACAGTCCGAGGGCGCACGCGATGGCGACCCCGGCGGCGGGGGTGGCCGCGTGCAGCCGTGTGCAGGCCGAGGCGAGGTCTTCGACGTATCGCTCGATCGACACCCCCAGCGTCACCGCGGCGGCATGGTCCGGGATGCCGCGGGCGGTGGCGACCAGCGCCCGGACCTGATCGACCGTCAACACTGCCCGGCCCGTGCGGATGCTCGTCAACCCTGCCGCCCCGAGGGGGGTGAGGGCGGGAGCGTCCACACCCAGACGTCGCGCGGTCTGCGCGCCCGCGAACTCGGCGATTGCCCACAATCGCGTCGGGTGCTCCACCAGTCCCAACCGGGACACGTCCGTGGTCACGACGTCGTACACGGCGTCGGTGATCCTCTCGGCGAGGTTGCATTCGTCGCGCGTGCTCCACGTCCGCTCCGGAGCGGTCACGTCCACCTCCCCACTCACCTCGAGCTCGGTTCGCTCCGGAGAGGGGCTCAGGGACTCGGCGGCGTCCGAGTCGCTCACGGCCCGCGTGATCCACAGCGGCCCGTCCGCGCAGTCGATCCGCCGTCCGGACACCGGCCGCGTGCTCGTTGCGCAGACGTAGAAGTCGTTGCCTTCGATCGTGACCCGGGGCCCGGCCAGGCCCGTGTACCGGTGACACCGGACGAGGTCGTGCAGCGCTTTCCGGGGACCGGTGAGGTCGGCGATGTCGAACGCGCCGCCTTCGAGCGGGCCCGCGTACGTCGCCCGGGACTCGTCCTGGGGAACGCCGCGTTCGCCCGCCGCGACGCTGTCGAGGGCCTCGCGCATGCTGTCCTCGACGGCGTCACACAGGTGTCGGTCCAGCGCCACACGGTCGGTGTCGTCGGGTAGCGGCAGTTCCCGGTACGCCAGAACCAGCCCCGTGCCCACGCCGACGCCGTCCACCCGATGCACTGTCACCCCGAAGGTGCGGTCACCGGCGCGGATCGCCCATTCGACCGGGCAGGTGCCCCGCCAACGGGGCAGCAGCGATTCGTGCGCCCGTAGGACCCCGAGCGGGGGAAGCGCGACGACGTCCTTCGGTAGGGGCCGGGACCAGCGGTGGACGACGAGCACGTCCACGGCGAAGCCCCGCAGAACCTCCCCGAGCGACGCGGACCGGGTCGGCGCCACCAGGACTGCTCCGGGCGGGAGTTCGCGGTAAGCCGCCGACACACGGGAGCAGGCGGGGGGAGAGGGTTCCTCCTCGCAAGGGTCAACGCAGATGACGACGGGTTCGAAGCCCGCGTTCAGGGCCGCGGTGTGCAGGGCGAGGAGGCCGTCGAGGGCGTGGACCAACAGGCCCGCGCGCGGCAGGGAAGAGGACACATGCCGTCCAAGGGGTGAGGTGGTCGTGGTGGTTTGTCACGAGAGGGCGTGCGGGCCGTGGGGCGGTTCGCGCCGTGCATCTGCGTGCCCGACGTGGTGCGTCCGGCCCGTATGGTCACGTGGCGCGACCAGTTGTCCGCCGCGTGGCCGCACGCGGCCAGGTCTGCCAGGACTGCGTCGGTGTGTTTGGTGCCGGCTGCGCGGCGCATTCCGGCGAGGGCTGCGGTCGGGTGGGGGAGAGCTTCCCCCTCGCCTTGTCCCAGCACCGCGTGAGTGCGGGCCCGGTAGTGGACCGCACACGCCGTCTTGAGCGCGCGACCGTGCAAACGGTGGTGCTCCTCGGCCAGCCGCAGCAGACGCAGCGACAACGCGGGGTCGTGCCGACACTCCAACAAGCCCGAGGAGGTGAACATCCGCCTCGGCATCGACGTCGACCCGCAGCAAGCAGGACCACAGGCAGTCTGCCGGAACCGCCGCACCGCCAGCCATCTCGCCTGCCCGCGCAGTGGCGAACGTCGGCCCTGACGGCGGGCAACTCCGCGAGGAACCACAACAGCGCCTCGTCGGTGTCGGCGAATCGCGCGGCCGGGACGCGGGGACCGCGGCCGGCGGTCTCCAACTGTCGGCGGCCCGGGTGCAGTGCACGGGCGGCGTCGGAGGACACGGCGAGGTGATATTCGAGCAGCCCCGCGCGGTTTCGCGTTTTGTCTGCGGACCGTTCGGGTGCCGCGCTCTCGCAGGCGGGCAGGGCACCGGCCGCGACGACGTGGACGCCCGAAGCGCCTTGTGCGTCGGTGACGAGACGGTGCTCGCGCAGGGCGGCGCTGGCCTGCGCGGCTCGGGAGGAGTCGCCAGCGCCGCGACGGTCCGTGCGGTGAGCGGGCTGCTGAGCAGCAGGCCTAGCCGCGCGAAGAGCACCCGACTGGGTTCCGAGCACGGATCCAAGGCGTGCGTGATCGCACCGTGTGTCACGTGTGATCCGTTTCGTTGGAATGTGGAGGGCGGCTATCGATTCGCTGGGACGTCGGGTGGCTGACCGGACAAGTTACGACCAGGGACGGTTGCCGTCTCGGAAGCGGAGCCCTGGGGAAACCCTTGCGTGCCGAGGGCGGCGAGTCCACCCGGCGCCCCCGCCGTCTTGCCGTCATCCCCACAAAGCCCAACCACACAGGCTGCGTCTGGGTGTAACGTCTTTGCGTCCCTGATTCGATCTATTAGGTGCAAAGCGTCCATCGGTCTCACTTTGTGTGATGCTTCGGTATGTCGGAACGAGACGGGGATGACGGCTAGATGGCGGTGCTACGGGAGGCGCTCGCTGCCTGGCCGCCGCCTCCGGGTTTAAGGGCGACGGCCTCTGTAGCCGCCCTGTCCGACGTCTCCAAGCCGAAGTGCGGCCGAGCACCCGCCGGTGGTGCACACGCCCGCGCCGAGCAGCGCGTCCGCGCCCGGCCCGACCGCGCTGCGGAGCATGTGCGAGAGCCGACACGGGCCGCTTGTGGCGTGCGCACGGCACTTTGCGCGTCGTGGGACTCAGGCGTCGGGAAGCCTAGGCGGCGGCCCATCGATACGCGCGGCTGGAGGGCCCGTCCATCACACCCCCGACGGAATCCGACGTGCCAGCGCGGGCTGGCTGATTCAACAACTCGGACATCACCCCAACACACCCACCTGGGCCCCGGCATCTGGTGCTTGACCCGCCGCGCACTCCCCTCGTGGTCCGCGAGCACGCCACCACGACCACATTCACCGTCACGCTCACGGAGCTGCGGACCGAAGTGGAAACCGCCTTCGGCATCCGCGTCCACCCCGAACCGGCCGCGCCACCCTCGACAACCGTGCGTCTGCGCCGGGCGGCCCTGAACAGCGTGTCTCGTCGAACCGGTGGATGAACTACCGCCACCTGGCCGGGAGGACACGAGAGTTGTGAAGCCGGACCTCGGTCTCTGTTCGGAGGTTCAGCGTCGACGTCCGAGAATGTCGGGTCCTCCACTGCCCGGGTTGAGGGTGGCGTCGGGACGGGCGAGCGGGAGACGGTGGAGAAGGTCCCAGCGGTAGGTGGCGTGTTCGCGGCGGAGCTCGACGAGGTCGACATGGGCGATGTCGAGGCGAACCGGGGCGCGATGGCGCAGGCCCGCGACGGCCCGGATCACCGGCGCGGCCGGGCGGTCGGTGTTGTTGTAGGCGACGCCCAGATGGGGGCGGAACGGTCGTGGTCGCGGGCCGTGGGTGGCAGCTTCGCCGGTGGCGGGCGTGAGGCGGGCAAGCGCGTCCCGCAGGCGGGTCAGGGGAGTCCATGGGGAGAGGCTGAAGCGTACGGCGCCGGATGAGCCGGCCATGGGATGCGCGTGGATGGTGAAGGATTCGCCGGCGACGGTGGCGGCGCGGGCGGCGAGATCCGCGACGGCGTGTGCCGGGATGTGCCGGGCGTCGCCGATCGCGGCGAGGGTCACGTGCAGGTTGTCTGCGGGGACGGGGTCCATGCCCAGGTGTGCGATGGCCTGTTGTCCGTGCGCGGCCTCGGTGGCCAGAGGCCGGTGGCCGGCGAAGGTGAGGAACCAGTAGAGATGCCGGCGTCCGGGTTCCCAATCCGGCCGCGCCCAGTGATCGCTCATGCGGGTGAGTTTTGCGAACGCGGACCAATCGTTGGCGACGATCGTGTCCGGGGCGTCCGGATCGGTGGGTAGCAGCGGAGGGAAGGCGTTCACGGGGCTGTCTTTCGAGTCGAAATGGGGGACGGATCCTGCGGGTTGCCGAGGTCGGCGGTCAACGATGCCGGGGGCAGCGTACGTGTGGCGGGCGCGTGGGCGTATCGGAGCACACAGTCGTGTCCGGACCATGGTTTCGCCTCGTCCCGGAGTTCATGCGCACGGATCCACACGGACCGGATCGGCGTGGGACCGCCGTGCTCCAGGGCGCGCAATCCGAGCGTCATGGCGTGCTCCACGTCCGGCGGGCGCCGGCGCAGCAGCGCGGTGGCCACGTCGAGGTCGACCAGTGCGCGGGTCCAGTCGGAATCGGAGCGGGTGACGAGATCCTCGATGCGGTTCGCATGGCGCAGGACGTCGGCGGTGCGGCCGAGGGACAGGTGCGCGGTGACGGCGTTGGCGAGGGTGCGGGCGGGACTGTAGGGGGTGAAGGCGATGCAGGGGCTGACGCCGTCGGGGAGTTCGACCTGTCGGTCGGTCAGGTCGAGGGCACGTCCTATGGCCCGGGTTGCCCGACGGTGTTCGCCCAGGCGCGCCAGGGCTCGGGCGCGGCCGTTGGCGAGCAGGCGGACGGCCTGGGGGTGAGCCGGGCCGAGTGCGATGCCGGCGGCGGCCGCGGTGTCGGCGTCGGCGTAACGTCCGGCGTAGTAGAAGCCGAGGGAGCGGGTTCCCCAGATCCATATGCAAGTCTCGGTGTCTCCGACGTCGTCGGCGATGGTCAGGGCGCGGCGGCTCCAGGCCTCCGCAGCGGTGAGGGCACCGAGGTTGACGGCCATGTAGGCGAGCAGGCCGGCGGAGCGCGCGGCCAGGCGTGCTCTGTCCGGCGCGAGGCGACCGTGTGCGTTGGTGCGGGCCAGGGCGTCGGTCATGCGCCACAGCAGTCGGGCCTCGCCCACCATGTGGCCGGGGCCGTGGGACTCGTAGCGGTCGACGATGTCGTCGATTCCGGCCTGGGCGGCGTCGATCAGGGCCGTGGCGACGGTTCGGGTCTCGGGGTGCGCGTGGGGGTCGTGGGCGCGGGGGAAGGGGGCGGGGCCGAACAGGGCGGTGGCGGGAACCCCGAGCATGTGCTGGAGGATGCGACGGGTGCCGATCTGGGGCACCGAGCGCACGTCGCCGCTCATCCACCGTTCGAAGGTGCGTTTGGACAGGGTGACGCGATGGAGGTCGGGTTCGCGTTCGCGTCCGGCGAGGGCGTCGCGGGCAAGGGAGAACTTGATGTCGAACGTGTCGTACCTGTTCCACCCGCGTTCGATGACCAGTGCCCTGAACAGGGTGTCGCGCACGGGAGGGTCCTTCGCTGCGAGGGGGCGGCAAGCCGTTCGGTCGTGCGATGCACCGGACCGTGGGCAAAAGCCTTCAACTGGCGGCTTGGGCGAACCGGTCCACCACGTCGCGGATCTCCGCGGATCGGCGCCGGTGGGTGTGGAGTTCACGGCGGAGGCGGTCGAGCAGCCGCCCGCACTGGACGGAGGTGACGAGGGGCAGATGATGCAGAGTCTGCCGGGTGGTGTGGGCGGCTTGGTCGAGGTCGTCGGTGGTGAGCTGGGCGAGCGCCTTGTACGCGCCGTGGCGCAGGGCCGAGCGTTCGTGGCCGGTGGATTGGCGGACGCGGCCGTCGAGGAGGTGTTGGGCCCGGTCGAGGAGCGGGCCGGGATTGGGGGTCTTGGGGGCGATCATGACGAGGGCGCGGCCGGCGAGGGCGTCGAGTTCCGTTCGATCGGCGGTCGGATTGTCGGGCGCGTGGTGATGGCGCAGTGCCTCGTCGTGGGCATGGCACAGGCCCTCGAGGTTTGCGGCGCCCGCGTGGGCGAGGCAGGTGCGTGCGGCGACCATCGCGCGTACGGGGGCGGCCGCGTCGCGGGCGGCGTGTTCGGCGCGTCGTGCCAGGTGGAGTGCGTCGCGGTGACGGCCGCAGACGGTGGCCTGGTTGCTCATCAGGGCGAGGATGCTCGCGGTGAGGTCGGCATCATGCGCGCTGTGGGCGGCGCGCAGCCCGGTGAGGTACCAGCGCTGGGCGGTGCCTTCGTCGGCCTGTTCGTGGGTCATGAATCCGGCGGTGCGGGCGAGACGACCCAGGGATGTGTGCAGGCGGCGTTCGACGACAAGATCGTGGGGAGTGTCGCGGGCGAGGCGGGCGACGGTGGCGAACTGGTCGCCGACGAAGGCCGCGGCGGCGGAGCCGTGGCGTTCGTCGAGGTCGTGCGCACGTGCGGTGATGTCGTCGACGAGGTCGAGAAGCGGTTCGGCGTCCAGCCGACGCGACCGCCTCGTTGCCGGGGACGTGTCCGGCGTGCGCAGGCGTGTGCGGGGTGTGGCGCTCCACAGCGCGGCCCCCCAGACGGCGGTGAACTCCCGGCGATCGAGCATCCCTTGGGACCATCCCTCCACGAGCCGTCGGGCGTCGGCGTGCGTCCACGCTACGTCCAGGCCGGTCGATGCCGGAGCGTGCGCCCGAGGCCGCGATCGTGGGCCTGTGGCGTCGCCGGGCCCCTGTCCTGCGGACACTGCGGTCGCGAACAATTCGTCGGCGGTGTTGCCGAAGAGATGTTCCAGGATGCGGCAGGTGTCGGGGCGGGGGAGTGAAGACAGGCCTCCGGCCATCCATCGTTCGAAGGTGCGTTCTGACACGGTGACGCGGTGGAGGTCGGGTTCGCGTTCGCGTCCTGCGAGGGCGTCGCGGGCCAGGCCGAACTTGACGTCGAAGGTGGCGAATCGACTCCAGCCCCGCTCCAGCACCAAAGCCCGGAACAATGTCTGACGCACGATCGATCGCTTCCTTTCGTGCAGGGTGCTCGGCGCCTTCGCGGGAGCGGATGCGCGATCGCCGTGCGATCAGGGCGAGTTGCGCTGTTCGGCGAAGTCCGCGCCTCGGATGTCGGACGAGGCCGGCTTCTCTCATGGTGGGCCGAGGCATTCCCCGAGCCACGGGTGGCCCATCATTCTCCCTTTGCTGCCGCCGTGTTCGCGTCCGCCTCGACAGTTTCGCTCGGTGTGACATCGACCCTGTAGAAGACTTTGTCCGGGCGGGGTTCGGCACGGTGGGCGTCGTAGAAGGCGCGGGCGCCGGTGTTGTCGCGTTCGGTGGTCCATTCCAGGCGCGAGCAGCCACAGTTGATCGCCACCGTGTGAAGGTGTCGCATCAGGGCGTCGCCGACACCGCGTCGGCGGTGGGGCACGCGGACGTAGAGTTCCTTGAGGAACAGGGATTGCGTGTCGCCGGCCGCGGGCCACAGGAACGAGTACGAGGCCATCCCGACCACCTCGCGGTCGAGGCGCGCGAGGGCGACGAACGCGGGTGGGCGAGGTCCGAACAGCAGCGCGGTCAGGCGTTCCAGACGCGCGGGCGAGGTGCCCTGGGCCGGGCCGCCGTAGTGTTCCTCGATCTCGTCGAGCAGGACGGCGAGGGTTTCGACGTCGGCACGTGTGGCGGTGTCGACGGTCATGTCGTTCACGGGTCCTCCGGGGCGGGGCTTGGTTCGGCCAGGAACGCGCGCAGCGCGCGGACCGGTTCCGGCGCGTCCGAACCGGTCGGCATGAGGCCGGCCAGGTGGCGGCCGCGCGCGAGGACGATGCCGGTCCGGTCGGGTTCGGGCAGGTCTGTCAAGGCGTCCAGGAGTTCGAGAGCGGCTCCGGCGGCCTCGCCGCGGCGCAGCCGGCACGTGGCGACGTCCGTGCGCACCAGCGCCCGATCCAGCCGCTCCTCGACCGGGTACAGCTCCAGCGCCCGGGCGTGCGCGATCGCGGCGCGGTCGACGTCGCCCAGGTGGGTGAGCGCGTTGCCCTGGTGGAAGCGGAACTGCGCCTCGGTGTAGCCCACAGCCGTGTCCTGTCGCTGGTCGTCGGTGAGGGTTTCGAGCACTCGCTCGGCGCGGGCCAGGGCGTTGTGGGTGCGACGCGTGTCGCCGCGCAGGGCGTGGGCGCGCGCTTCCAATGGGGCGGCGAGGGCCGCGCCCACGCCGCGCCACCCGCCCGCGCCCTGGGCGCGTCGCGCCAACGCGGCGGCTCCGCGCGGGTCTCCGGCGTAGAAGAGGCCGTAGGCGTCCTCGGCGAGTACCCAGGCGCGCACGGCGTCGTCGTCGGCCTCGTCGGCCGCCGTCCACGCGGTTCGCGCCCACGCGCGTGCCCGTTCGTAGGCGCCGGATCGCACGAGACACAGGGTCATCAGTCCGCCCATCCATGCCGCGGTCCGGGTCAGTGTGCGCAGGCCGGCCAGCGACTGTGGCTGCTCGAGTGCGGTCGTCAACGCGACGAAGTCGCGGCGCAGTTCGGGGAGGAGTTCGGCGTCGGGGCGCCGGCGTGTGGCGAGGGCGTGCCGCAGGACGACTTCCTCCCACATGCGTGCCTGCGCGGTGCCCTGGCGGCCGCGGGTGAGGGCGTCGTGGATCTCGCGGCGGAAGTCCTCGTCGCCGGGCTTCGGCACCTCGGGTTCGGGCATGGGCGAGAACAGGTCGGCGGCGGGGACGCCGAACAGGTGCTCCAGGATGCGGCAGGTGTCGGGATAGGGACGGCCCTTGACGTCGCCGGCCATCCAGCGTTCGAACGTGCGCTTGGCCACGGTCACCGTATACAGGCGGGGATCCTTTTCGCGGCCGGCGAGTGCGTCGCGGGCCATCGCGAACTTCACGTCGAACCTGTGGTGGCTGGTCCACCCACGCTCCTCGACGAGGGCACGGAACCGGAGGCGGCGCATCAGTGCGTCCTCCGCCCCGACCCGTACTGCCCGGCGGCCCGGTCGGTACGGATGTCGACGCGGACCGAGGGCCGCAGCGGCCCGGGACCGGTCGTCACCATGGCGGGTTCCCGCCGTGCAGGTAGCACGGGACTCGATCACGCACCGCGTCGAGAGCGTGTGCCAGGCGCCGGCGTTGCCGCTCGCCCAGCAGTTCCAGGCCTTGGGTCGGCTCGAAGAAGGCGCACGCTGCGATCTCGTCGTCGTGGGGGCGCAGTCGCGCACACGCGTCGGGGGAGAGGGTACCGGCGTCGAAGACGAAGGCGATCAGATCGTCCCAGGGCCCGTGGGGTGCGACCCGGTCCACGCACAACAGGTCGTTGAAGGGGATGTCGAGGCCGAGTTCCTCGGCGAGCTCACGGCGGACGGCGTCCACGGGCGTCTCGTTGGCCTCGGCCATGCCCCCGGGCAGGTCCCAGTCCGGCTTGTAGACGGGGTCGACGAGCAGGACCCGGCCGTCGACGTCGAGGAGGAGGGCGTCGGAGGCGACCCGCTTGCGGGCCTGGCGTGCGTTGCCCTCGGCCAAGAGGGTATTCCATCCGGGGCTGCCCGGGCCGGGTCCGGCGTTCATGTGTCTGCTCCCCCCGGAGCGTGAGGTGGATACGAGGCCGTGCCGACGCAGGGTCGCCATGCGGCAGGTCGAGGATTGGGCGGCCCTCGGCCGGCGCGGGTTCAGCCGCGCGTCGGCGCGTAGTAATCGGTGAGCATCCGGGTGGGCCACTCGGGTTGGTGGGTGTCGCCGCGGGGGCCCATCTCGGCGAACCAGGGCTTGATGTCCAGGACGGGTGTGCCGTCCACGGCGTCGAGGTCCTCGACGTGCAGGTCCAGGCCGTCGACGGCGAGCAGCCGGCACCGGGAGACACCGATCCAGTTGAGGCGTCGCATGTTGCGGTGCCCGAAGATGCCGACCGGGGGCCACCGGGGGTTGTCGCGGGGCCGGCGGGCGCCAGGGTGCAGGTCGGTGGGATCGGTGAGATGGAAGCGGAAGACGATCTCCAGATGGGAGAACGCCTCGACTCCCGCGGTGCTGTCGGGCGGGAATGCCGGGTCGACACGGACGATCGCGCGGGTGCCGCCCCAGTGGTCGTCGGTGGGCTCGATCCGACCGCCGACGACGTGGGCGACGGGCACCACGGTGTACTCCTGCGTCATGGAGGCGTCTCCTTCAGGCGGTGCGGGCGAGGTGGGCCGTGACACGGGAGTGGAGTTCCCGCGCGGCCGCGACGGTGGGTAGCCGCCCCAGGGTGCGGTGCATGTCGACGGCGGTGGCGCGGGTGCGGGCGGAGCGGATTCCGCCCATGGCGTCGAGCGCCTGCGACCAGACGGCGCAGGCGTGTTCGACGTCGCCCCGGGCGGCGTGGGCGGCGCCGAGGTATCCGAGGGTGACCGCGTGGGTGCGGGTGAACGCGGTCGCCTTGCGGGTGCGCACGCTGCGGTCGAATTCGCGGACCGCGCCGCGCATGTCGCCGAGCTCGCGCAGGGCGCAGGCGGTTTCGTGTGCGAGGCCGGCCTCGCCGAAGAAGAAGACGCGGTCGGGCTCCGGCAGATCCGGGCGGGCGTCGTCAAGGTCGCGCTCGGCGCGCACGAGCGCTGCGGCCGCGGCCTTGGGGCGGTCGTTGACCGCCAGCGCCCGAGCGTGGACGACGCCCAGCAGCGCGCGTTCGCGAGGCGTGGCGTTCGCGTAGCGCCCGGTGTCGATCGAGGCGTCGGCCAGGGCGAGCGCGCGAGGGCGGTCGCCGAGGTCGATCGCCTGGTGGGCCATTGCGCGCAGCACGTGACCGGTCAGCGGTGCGTCGTCCGCCTCCGCGGCCAGGCGGGTCGCCTTCTCGAAGTAGGAGGCGGCCGTGGCGTGTTCCGCGTCGTCGAAGGCCATCCAGCCGCACAGGTAGGCGAGTTCGGCCGCGGCCGAGAATGCGGCACGTCGGACGCTGTCGTCGGCGAACCGTCCGCTCAAAAGGGCCGTCACGTCCGCGGCGAGGTACTGCACGACCGCGCCGCGGGCGTGTCCGCCGCCGTAGCGCTGGTCTATCCGGGAGAACGTGGCCGTCGTCTCGCGCAGCGCCTCGAGGTCTCGGCGGCCCACGTGGCGACCACCCGCGGGCGAACGTGGTCTCTCGGGCGGCGCCGGTACGGCGACGGCGGCAAGGGAGTACGCGGCGGTCGACAGGGCCTGCCTGCGGTGCATGTCCAAGCCCCGTTCCTTCGGATCCCCCGGCGTCGTCAGCGTATCGGCAGCCCCGTCCGCCGGCGGGATGCGGACGCCGCTGGAGGCGCCGTCGTCGGTCGGCGGCGCGAACAACGACTTCGCGGGCTCGCCCAGCAGGTGCTCGAGGACTCGACGGGTCTGGGGGCGGGGCAGCGACTTGATGTCCCCGGCCATCCACCGCTCGAACGTGCGCTGCGCGACGAAGATCCTGCACAGACCCGGTTCGCGCTCACGCCCGGCCAACGCGTCCCGGGCGAGCCCGAACTTCACGTCGAACGTCTCGTACCGGGCCCAGCCGCGCTCCGTGACCAGGTCCCGAAAGCGGGTCTCGCGCACGTCCGTTCCCTCCTCGGGTCGCCGACCGACGTCGCACGACGAGAGGGCCTCACGTGCCGCTACGCTCGCCGTACGCATGGTGACGCCGTCAGCATGCCGGTTCCCGGCCAACAAGGGCAACGTGTTCGGACACATTGACAAGATGCGTCTTGCGGGCCCCGCGGCGCGCTCCGCAGACTGACGTCCATGGTCACCCCCTCCCGCAGCACCGGCGAGGTACCCGCGTCCGCCCACCGACGCGAACTCGGGGCCCGCCTGGCCCGGTTGCGCAAACGCGCCGACCTCACCCAGGCCGAGGCGGCCGGCCGCGTCGGCATCGATCGCGCCAGCTTCAGCCGTATCGAACGAGGCCTGCGCGGTACCGGCCCGGACCTCGTCGAGGCCCTACTGGGCGTCTACGGCGCCGATGCCGACGAACGCGACGCCGTGTACCAACTGGTCGCCGCCGACCGCGTACGCACGCGGCCCTGGTGGAGGAAACACGGGCCGCTCGTCAACGCCACCTCCTACGCCGGACTCCTCACCCTGGAGACCGGCGCCCGGCGCCTGCGCGGCTACGAACAGGCCGTCCTCCCGGGCCTGGTCCAGACCCGTGCCTACGCCGAACACGTCATCCGCGCGTTGCGCCCCGAACTCGAGGCGCGGCAGATCCACTCGCTGGTGAACGTGCGCGAACTGCGCAGCCGCCACCTACGCGAGGCCGCCGTGACCGTGGACGTGGTGATCGAAGAGGGAGCCCTCACACGACCGGTCGCCCCGCCCGACGTGCTGCGTGAGCAACTGCGGTTCCTCGCGGACACCACCGACGTCACCGTCCGGATGTTGCCGACCGACGTCGGCTGCCACGCCGGGCTGTACGGATCGTTCCTGCTTGTCGACTTCCCCGCGCCCGGCCCCAGCGTCGTGTGGCAGGAGAATCTGGCCGGGTCCACCAGGATCGAGACACCCGAACACGTCCACCGCTACGACCACGCGTTCGGCGAACTGTGGGACCACGCGCTCACGGCCTCGCAGACCCGTGACCGGATCCGCCCGCTGATCGAGGAGACGACGCGATGACTCCAGCCGCCGACACACCCGCCGCGGGCAAGCCCTCCGCCGCCGACCTGGATCTCGACGGTGTCACCTGGGAGAAACCCTCGGGATCGCTCGGCGAGGACAACTGCGTGCAGTTCGCACGCGTCGGCGACCACGTCGTCTGGCGCGACTCCAAGAACCCGCAACAGAGCCCGCTTGTCTACTCCCGCGACGAGATCCGCGCCCTCATCCGCGCCGCCCGTGACGGCGAGCTGGACCACCTCGTCGAATAGCCCGCGATCCGACACCCGGTCGCACGGAGCCGGGTCCGACACGGGAGCTCCGGGTGGAGCGCGCGGGTCGCCCGAAAGGGAACGACCGGGTGCGCCGCACCGTGCGGCTGCGAGAGTCGGGCCCGGCGCGCGGACACTCCGTTGCCCTGCCGGCGCGGGCCTGTGCGCGGCGCCGGTCACCACAGGGCCGTGCGCGCGCCGCGCGCGCGAGCACCGGCGGGACTCGGGACGTGCCCGAGTCGGTCGGCGAGGCGTGAGCGCATGCGGCGGTAGGTGTCGTCGACGAACCGGGCCTCCTCGTCGGTGGATTCGGGGCCCGGCCCGTGATGGGCGCCGGCCTGTTCCGGGTCGGTGGCCCCGACCACCACCGCGGTGTGTTCCCCCAGGCGCAGGCAGTGCTGCACGGCGAGGCGGACGAGGGTCCGGGGGTCCGGGCCGAAGCGGGCGCGCAGCCGGGACAGTTCCGGTTCGATCGCGGTCAGCGTGTCGGGGGTGAACCATGGGTGTCCGCGACGGCTGTCGCCCGTGCCGAACCTCGGCGGACGGCGCGGGTCGTACTTCCCGGAGAGCACGCCCAGGGCGAGGGGCTCGCGAACGATCAGACCGACGCCCTGACGGGCGGTGAAATCGGCGATGTACTCACCGTCCAGGCGGATCGGCGGACACAGCCCGTTGTGGCGCAGGGTGACGATGTCGGGACGGATCACCTTGAACAGGCGGACGAAACGCCGGGCGGCGGCTTCGGGGTTGCGGTGGTGGGGGTCGGGCGCGGGCATGGCGACGGCGCGCACGTGGTCGTCCTCCCGCAGTGCCCGCATCTGCGCGAGGCAGTCGCCCAGGTGTTCATCGTCGGGGCCGAAATCGAGACGGTCGAGGGCGTACACGTCGAGATGGTCGGTACCCAGGTTCTCCAGGGTCTGTTCGAACTGCCGCCGCAGGGCGGTACCGGCGAAGGGGTGGGTGGAGGTGCCCGGCGCCCGGCCCACGCCGACGGTGATGCGGACCTGATCGCGGGGGACCCCCCGCAGGAGGCGCCCCACGAGTCGTTCCGCGCGACCGTGGCCGAAGACGTCCGCCACGTCGAGGAGTTCGGCGCCGTGCCCGACCGCCGTCCGCAGGGTCTCCAGAGCGTGATCGCGAGCGGGGGACGCCCATCCCAACGCGCGGTTGTCCACGCGCGTGGGACCGCCCAGGGGACGACATCCGATGCCGACGGGACGGGTGAGGATCCCGGAGGACAGTTGCCGTGTGGGGGTGGGGGGACGGGCGGTGTCCGTCGCGGGAGCTCGGGCCGGCTCGTCAATCGGTCCTCCTCGGCGTCGCGCGACCCGATCGGTCGCGGGCGGGCGCCGTCGGCGCCGTCGTGCTCCACGATGACCGCCCGACCCTCGCGCCTCCACACACGGACACCGCCATCTTGCCGTCGTCTCTGCGACGACCCGCGACGCTCGACACGGCCTCGATGACGATCGAAACACAGAGAACACCCGTTTTAGGGTGATTCACGATGTGAAAAACAGAGCCAAATGAAGGGTTGTCCTTGTGGGATGTCGGTGGTGAATGACGGTGAGATGGCGGTGGCGCAACGTGGAGATTCCCGTCCGGGACCGCGATCGTGGAGCCACCGACCCGGCCCTGCCGGGCAGCCCGATACGGCCCCGTCGCTCGGAAGGACCCCGCCATGACCTCCACGTCCCTGAAAATGCACCGGGCGACTGCGGCCTGGGCATTGAAGGACCGGAGGTGCGAGATTCGTGCTTGTGCAGGCCGCGTCGACAGCGTTGCCGACCGGGATTCGGCCCGACACCGAGCAACTCTTTCTCTTCGGCACGAACTCCGTTTCGGCGTAGCGCCGTTGCCCCTCGGGCTTGTGACGATCGTTGGCGCCCTGGGCGGATGCCGCTCTCCCTGACCTACGCGCCTGACGCGTCGCCATGATCGACGTCGTGCCTGGAGAGTCCGGGCAACGACGCTGCGGTGCACATGTTGCGGCATGTCGCAGAGGCGGAGCCGGAGCGGTGGGGCGTGGACGAGTGGTTCGGCGTCCGCAGTCAGAGGATCGTCCATGGCAGGTGACGATCGGCGCTGCGCAGGCCTTCGACGCGGTGTTCGACTTCGTGGAGGCTGCCCGGTGTGTGGTGCGTCTTTCGGGCGTTGGTCGTGATCATGCGGAGTTCGCGGATGTCGGCGAGGGTGGTGTATCCGGGCCAGGCGCGAACGTCCCAGCCGTAGGTGTCGGCGAATCGGCGGTAGTGCCGGGGACCGTGGCCGAAGCGGCGGCAGTGGACCTCGACGGTGACCAGGTCCCATTCGGGTTGTCCGAAGGCGACGGTGTCCCAATCGCAGAGCACGGCCCGGCCGTCGGGTGTGTGCAGCGCGTTCCGGTGCTGCGGGTCGCCCTGGATCGTCCCGGGTTTCAGGGCGTACTCCACACCGGCGAGCTCGGTCTCGAGGCGATCGGTGTGTTCGGACAGGAAGGCCAGACTGGTGGAAGGCAGACAGGTGATCGCCGATATCGAGCGTCGGATCGCTCGTATGTCGTCGCGGACGGGCAGGGCGAACTTAGGCTGCCTCAGTGCGTGCAACGCGCGAAGTGGTTCGGCGAGTTGCTCGGCCGATACGGGGTGCGACGGCTGGGGGAGATACACCCAGAACGTGACCGCGTGCCCGTCGACGACGACGGGTTGTTCGACGGCCAGCAGGGGGACGGTCGCGAAGGCGAGGTCCGTCAGCCCGCGCACGAAGGCGACGGTGCGTCGGACGTCGTCGACGCGCGATCCACGCCGGGCGATCTTGACGACCGCCCCTTCCCGTTCGAGCAGGACCACCGCGTTGGTGTGCCCTCGGAGCAGCCGCGCGTCCGAGGCGTCGAGGCCTGCGCTCGCGCAGGCGCGCCGAAGGAGCCGGTGCATCTCGGATGTTTCGAATCCGCCGGGGGCCTGCGTCGACGTCGTCATGGCACCAGGGTCCCGGACCGCCCGTGTGCTGTCACACCCGGCCGGGTGGGAGCGCGATGATCTCCCGCAATTCCCGTACGGCCCGGCCGGCGCGCACCCTGGGCGGCAGGGTGGCGATCACATCACGCGCCCGCTCCTCGACGATGGGTGTCCGGTGATCCCCGGCCACCCCCAGCAGTGTCGCGCCGGCCAATGCGCACGCCTCGGTGTGGTCGTACTCGCGCGCCAGGCAGATGGCCGCCTCGAAGCTGAGCAGCGTCGGGTCGATACCGGTTGCGTCCGCGCCGGGGTACAGCGCCAACGCCTGCTCCTGGACCCGTCGGGCCGGCCGGGTGTGACCCAGCGCCGTCAACGCCCCGCTCTTGTACAACAACAGCCTGCGCAGCGGGAACCCGAAGGCCTCGTGGTAGCCGCCGGCCGGGCCGGTGCGCTCGAACGACTCCTCGGCGTAGCGCAGCGCCGCCTGCGCTCCTTCGGCGTCGCCCAACCGGGCCCGGGCACGCGCCTCGGCCGCGGCTGCGAACGCCCCCGTGGGGCTGGGGCGGGCGCGGCAGATCATGCGTGCCTCGCGGGACAGGGCGACCGCGGCCTCCAGCGGGCCGTAGTAGAACGGCAGCATTGCCGCCTGGGCGCGCACCCGCGCCCGCAGTTCGGGGTTGCCGCTGTCGTCGGCGGCGTTGCGCGCGGTGCCGTACCAGCCCTGCGATCGCACGAGATCGCCGAGCTTCATGAGTGCGTCGGCGACCAGGGTCGCGAGCATGGCCGTCAACTCCGACAACCGCACCTGTACGACGGCGGGTTGCCGATCCGCCGCGAGATCCTCGACCTCCGCCAGATGGGCCAGAAGAATCTCCAACATCGCCGCCGGCGGCGTGTACACGTACTGCTGGCGCGCCCACAGCACCCGCTCGTCCAGGACGTCCAACTGTGCCTGGCTCACGCTGGACGCGGACAGCGTGCGGTCCACCGAACGACGCGCGGCGTCGATACGCGTGCCGAGCGACCCGCCGCCGGCGGACCGGCCGCGGGCAGCGGCGGCGGACGATCCGGCCGGTGCGATCACGCGGGCGACCAACGGCATCGCGCCGGCGGCGGCCGCGTCCCCAAACCCCAACTCGCCGACGGGACAGGCGTAGAACCGAGACAACAACGCGATCGCCGCAGGCTTGGGGTGATGGTGCCCCACCTCCCAGTGGCCGAGCTGGATCGCGTCGACCCTGGGGGCGTCCGCGCCCAGATCCGCGCCCAGCGCACGCAACCCCTCGGCGACGGCCTGCTGCGTCATACCCCGAGCCAGACGCTGTGCCCGCAGCGGGGAGACGACGCAGTGCTCGTGAATGAAGCGAGCGATCTCGTGGACGGAATCTCCACGTTCTTCGCCTTCGCCGCGAAGGCGCCTCGCGCACGAGGGCCGGTGTTGCTCCCTGTGTCCGTCCACCGTCGCCTCCCGTCCGCATCGTCACTGCCGAGCGTAGCGACGGACCTTGACACCGTGGGCCGCAATGTGTTGCCGGGCTCACAGATCTGTGACCGGATCTGTGACCGCAAGGCCGCCTTTCACAGATCTGTGATCGATGCCAGTGGATACCCGACCCGATCGAGGCCAGGGTTGCCGCTCATCCATCCCCTCACGGGCGCCGCACACCGACCGCAACGCCAGGCGGCTCGCCGTCGGTTGCAGCGCATGCACAGGGGTGGGCCCGTGATCACCGACGAATTCCGGAGAGGCCGATGATCGTTGCCGTGACCGGTCTGCCAGGGACCGGGAAGTCGACCCTGGCCAGGGCACTGAGCGAGGCGATCCCGGGGGTTCTCTTCGACAAGGTCGCCCTGCGTGGGCATTTGTTCCCCGGTGCGGGCGACACCTCCCGCGAGCAGAACGACTGGGCGTACGAGGTGACACTCACCGCCCTCGCCTGGCGATTCCAGACCGCCCCGGACGGCGTGGTCGTGCTCGACGGTCGTCCCCTGACCCGAACGACCGAGGTGCGCGCCCTGCAACGATTCGCCACCGGGCTGGGCAAGCACCTGCACATCGTCGAGTGCGTGTGCCCCGCGCACCTCGCCCGTGATCGCATCGGAACCCGGTTGCCCACACCCGCGGACGACCCCTGCCGATCCATCGGTGACGACTGCCCGGACCACATTCCCCAACCGAAGATCGTCGCGGACACCACACTCCCACTCGACCGGTGCCTCGCCCTCGTCCTTCGGCAACTTCCCCACGAGAACCGCACCGTCGACCGGGAACGATGCGCACGCGAGGAGCCGACACGACCCGTCGTCAGGTCGGATCCGTCACCCGGGCGGGCACGGCTCGACATTCGTATCTGACCAGCCCCGGCGAACACACGCCCCCGCCCCGCGAGCACCGATCCCCCCGACGCCTGCGAGGACTTCGACTCGGTGGCCTCCACCGAGGGCGCCGGCTGTCCACGCCGGGCGGCGCGAACGGCCGCCACCCCTGCGGTGACCTCGCCGGCGCACTCCCGGCGGCCCCGTCTTCGCGCCGGTGAGCAAGGACCCACACCATTCCCCTTTCACCGATCCCCGCTCCCAGCGCCGTTATCCACGAAGGACCTTCCCGATGCGTTCCCTTTCCCGAGTTCCGAAGTCCGTCGATCGTGCGCCGTCACCGCCGCGGTGGCCGTGGGCGGTGTGCGTCGGCACCGGCTGCGCCGCGACGGCGGCGGCCGAGGCCCTCGGCGTCTCCCACCTGGCCGGCGTCATGCTGGGCTGCGCGGTGTCGGCGACCACGGTCGGCGGCCCCCTGGGGGTCGCCACCGCACGCGTGCGCCGGTACTGGCACGGGCGGTGGGAGTGGGCAGGGGCACGGGCCGTGGAGGCCGAGAAGAGCGCGCGCCGGGCCGAGCACGCGTTGAACCACCTGACCGGGTCCACCCGGCATCTCGCCGAGGCCCGGTTGCGGGTGCTGCTGGAGGATCCGCAGGCTCGGCGCGGCGACGTGCCGTCGGCACCGGTCGACCTGTGCCCGGCGGAGCCATGGGCGAGTGCGGTGCGCGCGGCCCATGAGGCTCTTGTGGATGCGGTGTTCGTCGCGCTGGAGGTGGAGAGAGGCAGGCGGGAGAACACGCAGTACGCGTTTTTGGCGATGGCCGAGCGGGTGCGCGCCCAGGCGCAACTCGCCATCGCGGAGGCCCGCGAACTCCGGGGCCGCGTGACCGACTCGTCGTTGCTGGCGGCGTTGATGCGCGACGAGCACGCCTGGGCGCGGGCGGGGCGGGCGGCGCAGGCCCTGGAGGTGTTGTCCGGGGGGCGGCCGGGGCGGTCGTGGGATCGGCCGTTGCTGTTGTCCGAGGTGGTCGGTGCGGCCCAGTCGCGGATCCTCGACTACCTGCGTGTGTCGGTGGTGGGCGGCGAGGACACGGCGGTGCACGGGGTGCACGCGGAGGCGTTGATCCACGCGTTGGCGGAGTTGGTGGACAACTCGACCTGGTTCAGTCCGCCGACGAGCACCGTCCGGGTGCAGGTGGAACGTGGGCACGACGGGGCGAGTGTGGTCATCGAGGACGCCGGCCGAGGCATGGACGCACAGACGATGCAGCGCGCGCAGGAGGCCGTCGACCGTGGCGACGCGGACGTGTCCACGCTGGGGGGAGACCCGCGTTTCGGGTTGGCGGTGGTCGGTGTGTTGGCCGGGCGCATCGGGTTTCGGGTGCAGTTCTCCGCGCCCGGCGCCCACGGCGGCATCCGCACCGTCGTCTGGATCCCCGGATACCTCCTCACCCCACCGCCCCCACAGCCCGTGCGTCCGGGAACACGGGCGACTTCGGCCGGCGCGAGTGCCCGCGCCGGCACACCGGCGACCCCGGCCGCCCCGAAAGCCCAGGCCCCCGCAGCCGCTTCCGCCGTCCTGCCGCAGCGCCCCCGGCGCCGCGTCGAGCCGCCGGTGGAGGTTGCCGGCGGTCGCCACGACGCGGCGACCGCCGTTGGGCTCCGCACGCCCGTCGACGCCGGCGCGCCCTCCGGGCCCGGATCGCCCCCCGAAGGCACACCCGACTCCGCCCTTCCCGGACACGACGCGTTCATATCCGCGTTCGTGAACGGGAGACCGATCACCCCCGACACCGGCACCACCGCCGACGCCGTTCCCGACTTCACCGCCGACCACTTCCGTTCCCAGGACGAAGGACCGACTCCGTGACCGAGCAGCCCACCACCACATCCGATCTGAACTGGCTCGTCGAGAAGTGCGTCGACGAAATCCACGGTGTGCGCGGGATCGTGGTCTTCAGCGACGACGGCATCAGGACGGCCTGGCACACGCCCACGGTGGCTCTCGCCGAGCAGCTCGCCGCAGCCGGCACGGGCCTGCGGTCCCTGGGCGCCGGGATCGGCGCCCTGGCGGAACTCGGCCCTGTGGTGAAGCAGTTCGTCGAATTCGCCGACGGGTACGTGTTCCTGATCAGTGCCGGCCGGCACGCCCACGCCACGGTCCTTGCCGACCGTCGCGTGGACCCGGGCATCGTCACGGGCCACCTGCACAAGCTTTTGACCGACATCCGCGCGTCCCTGGACGCACGCACACCCACATCGAACACGCCCATTGCGGCGCACTCCACCGAGCATGCCGCCACGCTCCCTGCCGCGCGCCGCTCCCGTTCCCAGGCTGGTCACGAGAGCGGCCGTGATCCGGCGGACGGTGGGGGTGGGGTGCGGTGAGCTCGGCGCAGGACCATCCGGTCGCCGACTACGTCGTCACCCGGGGCCGGGCGCATCCCACCCATCGCGGCCTGACGTTGACCACGCTCCTGCACGCGCCCGTTGCGGAACCCACCGACACCGGCTGCGGGCGGAGAAAGCCGCTGGGTGCGGAGCACCGCCGGATCCTGCGGCTGTGTACCGGGCTGCTGACACTGGCGGAGGTCTCCGCCCATCTGGCCCGGGCACCCGCCGTGGTCAAGGTCCTGGTCGCCGAGCTGATCGACGCCGACCTGATCGTCACCCCCGCACCCGCACCCGCACCCCCCACGCCCGGCCCCGACGCCACCGTGATGAAGGCGGTTCTGGATGGACTCCGACGGCTTTGACCCCCGGCCCCTGCCGGACACCGTCACCACCGTGGTCAAATTCCTGGTCGCCGGCGGCTTCGGCGTCGGCAAGACCACCCTGGTCGGCGCGGTCAGCGAAATCCCGCCGCTGCGCACCGAGGAGACGCTGACCACCGCGACCGTGGGCGTGGACGACCTCACCGGACTGCCCGACAAGACCACCACCACCGTCGGGGTGGACTTCGGACGTCTGACCCTCGCCGACTGGCTCACGCTCTACCTGTTCGGCACCCCCGGGCAACCACGCTTCTGGCACCTGTGGAACGACCTGGTCGTGGGCACCCACGGCATCGTCGTGCTCGTCGACACCCGACGCCTGGACCACAGCTTCGACGTGCTGGAGCGCGTCGAGGGCACGGGCGTGCCGTTCGTGGTCGCCGTCAACACCTTCCCCGACACCCTCGACCACCCCGCGTCGGCACTGCGCCAGGCCCTCGACCTGTCCGACCACGTCCCGCTCACCACCTGCGACGCCCGCGACCGCACCTCGGCCCGCAACGTCCTGATCACCCTCACCGAACACATCACCACCACCACACCCACCACCCCGGCCATCCCGACCGCAGCCACGGAGCCCACGTGACCACCCACCCCGACCCCACCGACCCCGAACCGGCCGACGTCACGCCCCCGCCCGGCTGCCCCGCCCACCGCACCACCGCGAGTCGGGTCGACTTCGCCCGCGCCGCACCCCTGTTCGGACCCGGCCTCGACGACATGCACACCTTCTACGGCACCCTGCGCGCCGACCACGGACCCGTCGCGCCGGTCCTGCTCGAACCCGGGGTCGGCGCCTGGCTCGTGCTGGGCTACCACGCCCTGCTCGAGATGCTCCGCGACGGCCACCGCTTCCCTCGCAGCCCCCTGAACTGGACGGACCTCACCGCCGGCGTCGTCGCGCCCGATTCAGGTCTGCGGCCGATGATGGCCCACCGTCCCAACAACGTGGCTTTCGCCGACGGCCCCGACCACCAACGCCTGCGCAGGATCGTCCAGGACAGCCTGAGCGCCGCCACCACGCCCCGCCTGCGCCACGACCTGCGCGGCACGTGCGACCGCGTCGTCGACACGTTCGCGGGCCGCGGCCACGCCGACCTGATCCGCGAGTACGCCACCGTCGTACCCCTGCACGCGTTCGCCCGCCTCTTCGGCCTTCCCTCCGGCCAGGACGGCGAGTTCGCCCGCGTCATGCACGCCCTGTTCGACTCCCAGGCCGACTCCCAGGCAGGCGACCGCGCGTTCGAACAGATCCTGGCCGACCTGCTCGACCACCGCCGCGCCCACCCCGCCGACGACCTCACCACCTGGCTGCTGAGATCCGAACTCCGCGACGAGGAACTCCTGCCGCAGCTGGTGGTCATGCTCTCCGCCGGCTGCGAGACCCTCGCCAACCTCATCGGCTCCACCCTGCGCCTCAAACTCGTCGACCCGTCCTTCGCCCACTCCCTCACGGGGGGACGGCGCACCGTCAACCAGGCCATCGACGAGGCCCTCGTCCGCTATCCGCCGTTGCGGAACTTCCCCGGCCGCTACCTCGCCCACGACACCACCCTCGCCGGCCGCACCCTTCGCGCCGGCGACGCCCTCCTGCTCGGCATCGGCGGCGCCCACACCGACCCCGCCATCGCCCCCACCAACCCCGCCGACGCCCTCGGCCACGGCAACGGCGCCCACCTCGCGTTCGGCGCGGGCACCCACGCCTGCCCCGCCGTGGCCCAGGCCCGCCTCATCGCCGGCATCGCAGTCGGCACCCTCCTCGACCGCCTCCCCGACCTGACCTGCGCCGTCCCCCCGGAAACCCTGCGCCTGCGCCCGTCCCCATGGAGCACCGCCCTCGAAGCACTGCCCGCGCGTTTCACCCCCGCCTCGACCGCGGGTAACCCCTAGCCCACCGCACCGTGTCCGCTCGTCCGTCCCCACCCGGGAGGCACGCCATCGACAACCCCGACACCGCCACCGCGCACCCGGCCACCGCGATACGCCTGGACCCGGCCGCACCCGACCACCACGGCGAGATCCACCGCCTGCGCGCCCACGGACCCGTCGCGCCCGTCCTGCTCCCAGGCGACGTGCCCGCCTGGGTCGTCCTCGGCGACGAGGCCCTGCGCCGGTTCCTCACGCACCCGGACGTCGTCAAGGACTACCGCGCCTGGAACCTGTGGGGCGGCATCCCCGCGGACTGGCCGCTGATCGGCATGGTCAAGGTCGACAACGCCGTCACCGCCGACGGCCCCGAACACGCCCGCCTGCGCGCCCCGTTGCGCACCGCCCTCAACCCCCGACGCATCACCGCCCTCCAAGCACACATCCACACCCTCACCGACCACCTCCTCGACCGCGCCGCGCACCAACCGGACCCCGTCGACCTGCGCGCGCACGTCGCCGCCCCGCTGCCCATCGCCGTCCTCGGCCACCTCCTCGGCATCCCGGACACCGAACTCGACCATCTGCGCCCACTGGTCGAGAGCATCTTCACCTCCACCGCCGCCCCCGACGAGGTCACCACCACCCAACACGCCATCACCGAACGGCTCGAACGCCTCGTCGCGCTGCGCCGCGACCGGCCCGGCGACGACCTCACCACCGACCTGATCGCCCACCACGACCAAGGCACGCTCACCCGCGGCGAACTCATCGGGTCCCTGTGGCTGACCGTCGCGGCCGGCTACGAGACCACCACGGGCCTGATCGTGAACGCGATCCACGCCCTGCTCACCCACACCGACCAACGCGCCCTCGCCACCACCACGCCCCGGGACGGCGACAGCGATCCGTGGGCGGCGGTCGTCACCGAGACACTGCGGTGGAACAGCCCGGTCGGGCACTTCCTCATGCGCTACACGACCAGCGACGTGACGATAGGCGACACCACCATCCCCACCGGCGACGCGGTCATCGCCTCCTACACCGCCGCCGGCCGCGACCCTTCGGTCCACGGCGACACCGCCGACCGCTTCGACATCATCCGCCGACCAGCCACCACGCTCCTGGCGTTCGGCCACGGACCGCACTTCTGCCCCGGCGCACCCCTGGCCCGCCTCCAGGCCCGGATCTGCCTGCGCACCCTCTTCGCCCGCTTCCCCCACACCATCCTCGACACCACCGCGCCACCACCGCGCCCGGTGCCCTCCCTGGTCGCCAACACCCTCGACAGCCTCCCCGTCAGGCTGCAATGACCCACCGCCCCCGCCCCGTCACCGTCCTCGCCCAGGAGCACTCGACATGATCGTCTCGGCCCCCAGCAGACCCGCGTCACCGGTCCTCGCCCGGATGGTGGCAATCGAGGGCCCCCGCGGCGTCGGCAAAACGACGATCGCCGCGCACCTGCGTGCGGCACTGGGATGTGGCGGGACCGCCGCCGATCAGAGCCCGGTCGCCGATTCCGGTTCCCCCAACGGCGATTGGCGCGGCGAATTCGAGGCGCGGATGCACCGACTTCTGACGGCATCGGGCATGTGCGACCTGCCGGAGCACGCGCCGGTGTTCGTCGTCGACGGCTACGTCCGCACGGCCGCCGCGAGCCACGCGGACGAGCACGACCTGCCGACGTACAGGGTCGAACGCCTCCTGATCGACCACCGCGCGTTGCTGCGGACACCGCTCACCATCTGCCTCACGGCGAGCGTCGACACGCTGGCCCGAAGGCTGTGCGAGAGGGAGGCGGCCCGGCCGGAGGATCTGGCACTGGCCGCCTCCCCGGAGCGGCTGGGTCGCATGGTCGAGTACCACGGCCCGCACGGCCAGAGCCCGGCACCGGGAACGGTGATCCACACCGAGGACCGCACGCCCGACCAGGTCCTGACACAGGTCCTGAACGTACTCGCCCGACACCGCATCCACCCCGGCGACGGGGCGCCCAGCCGAGTACGGGCGCAATTGCCCAGCCTGGTGTGAGCACCGCGGGGGAGAGCGCCTCGCCCGTCGAACGGGCAGTCAAGCGCCGGCTCGCCCAGCGACTTGCTTGTTCGCGAGCCTCCGGGGCGCCGGTGGACCGATCCCGGCCGTCCACCGACGCCCCGGGCACCCCGACACCCGTTCCCTCGAGGGACGTCTCGAGGTCGAGCGGCCACACGGGGCAAGGGGCCCGTCAACGGCGACGGGCCCGCGCGGTGGTGGCGGCCGGGCATCGCGGCGCCACCACCGCACCCACAGATCGACTCGGAACCCACCACCTCAGCCGGTGGGCCGAGATCAGCGATACGAAAGGAATGGACGTGCACGGCAGGACAAGGACCACACGCGGACTGCCTCCGAGGACGATCGACCGGAACGGCCATGTACTGCCGAGCCGACACGAAGACGACCACCTCGGGCGCGACCTGCGGAGAAGCCCGTGAAAGCCGCATCGACCTCGAACCTCCTCCGCGACCCCGTAACCCGACTGCCCGTGCCCGCCGTGACCATGTGGAGCGCGGAGACGTCGGCCCCCGCCCGACTCGTCGTGCGACGCGACCCCAGGGGCCTCGCCTACACCGACGAGCGCCCGCACGACCGCGCCCACGGCGCACTGTGGGACCGGGTCCTCAACGCGCAGGGCCAGGGCGAGGCCCGCTTCCGACTTCTGCACCCCGAACGCCAACGCCGCGCCGCACTCGAACAGTTGTGTCAGGTGTGCCACGGACCCGCGTCCCGCACCCCCGACGGCACCCTGTTCGTCCTGCCGGACGAACCCGGCGCCGGGGACGCCGACAGCCTCACCCTGCACCCCCCGGTGTGCGTGCCCCACGCACGCCTCGCAGCCTCCGCGTGCCCGATCCTGCGACGCCGACACGTCGCCGTCCGCGTCCTCCGATGCAGTCCCTGGGGGATGTTCGGCACCCACTACCACCCCGGACCCCTCGGCCCCGAACCCAACGAGGAACTACATCTGCCGTTCGGCGACACCGAGTTGCCCTGGCTGCTCGCCGCGCAGATCGTCCTGCGCCTGCGCCGCGCACGCGTCGTAGACCTCGACCGCGAGGACACCCCGCCTCCACCCGCGGACGTTCGTGACCCCTGAACCGCACCCCGTTCCGTCCCCGCCACGGCACGGGCGAACGCGCGGCCGACCCGTCGACGCCCACGTCGCGGCGAGCCCCGTCGACCGTGATCCGCCCCGGACGGGGGTACCTCCACACACCGACTCCGGCAGGAGAGCCATGACCGACCACGACCCCAAGGACAGCCACGCGACGCCGCCCGAGGCCCTCGCGCGGCCAAGGCCGTCACACCTGAACAACGGCTATCTCGGGGGCAGGGACAACTACGGCGCCGACCGTGAAGCCGCGGACCGTCTGCTGAAGACCATTCCCGGCATCCGCGAAGCCGCCGCGGAGAACCGGGAGTTCGTCCTTCGCGCCGTGCGTCATCTCGTCGGGGAGGGGATCGACCAGATCCTCGACCTGGGCGCGGGCCTGCCCACGGACGTCAACGTCCACGAGATCGCCCGAGCGGGGAACCCCGACGCGCGGGTGGTCTACGTCGACAACGAGGACGTGGTCCTCGCCCACGGGCGCGCGCTGCTCGCGGACAACCACACCACGGTGATCGCCGGCGACGTGCGCCGGCCGCAGACGATCCTCGAGGATCCCAACGTGCGCGCGGCGATCGACTTCGAACGCCCGGTGGGCGTCGTGTTGGGGGCCGTCCTGCACTTCGTGGGCGACGACGAGGACCCGTACGGCGTCGTCGCCGCGTTCCGCGACGTCATGACGTTCGGGAGCCGTCTGGTGATCTCGCACGCCACCGACGAGGGACCGCCCGCCGACGAGGTGAACATCCTGGTGGACGCCTACGCGCACGCCACCGCCCAGGTGACGCTCCGCTCCCGGGACGCGATCCTCGCGTTCTTCGACGGGTTCGACCTGGAGGACCCGGGCCTGACCCGTCCCGGCCTGTGGCACCCGAACCCGACACCGGGCCCTCGTACGAACTGGCAGTTCGCGGGCGTGGGCCTGGTGCAGACGCGGGCGGTCCGATGACGACGGGACTGCTCGGATGCCGGAGTTTCGTCGCAGCGCGGGTTCGGGCCGCGTCCGCCGACCGGCGGCGTGGTCGGACACTGTCCCCGGCCGGCCTGCGCCGCGTGGTGGGGCGCCGTAGCGGCGCACCGGAAGGCGTCTTGCCGCAACCATCGGCTCGGACTGCCGACGGCCACCGGTGCACCTGCGGGGGAGGGGATCGCCGGGTCGGTCCCCACATGGCGCGGCGCGGCGACCCGGTTGTCGCCGCCCGCCGCGACGTGACCAACGCCGGGCATTCGGACAGCGATTCGGCCGCCGGCGACGGCGACCGACCGATCACCGTTGCCACGTTCAACTATCAGAACGGTGGTTACGACAAGCGCACCGGGACGTACGATCTGCGGCGCCTGGCGGCGTTGACCCCGGTACTCGCGGACGTCGACGTCCTGTGCTTCCAGGAAGGGTGGGGGTACGGCGCCGAGGGCCAACGCGTGATGTTCGCGGCCGAGGAGATCCTGGGGATGCGCGCCCTGCGCACACCCGGCACGAGCGGACCGCTGGATGTGGTGGTGTTCGTCCGGTGGCCTCGCATCGGGGTGGAGCGGCACTACGACCGGCACGAGGATCCGGCCGTGTTCGAGGACCAGTACGGCAACGTCCACCTGTTGCTGCCGGGGTTTCCGGAACCGGTACTCGTGCGGTCGGTGCAGTGGTCGTACGCGTCGGGGGACGCCCGACTGTTCGCGGCCCAGCAACTGGTCGCCCGGGCGGCTCCCACGGCCTGGTCGCTGATCGCCGGCGACTTCAACAGCGTGTGGCCCGACCGGGACGGTCTACGGGAGTTCCGCCCGCGATGGTCGCTGTTGCCGGCGCACGCACGCTCCCACAAGACCCTCCCGCCGGGAGCCGGCCGTCCCGGCCGGGTGCGCGGCGTAGGGGAGTGGTGGACGTGGAGCCCGCGCAGGGCGTGGCGTGCCCGGCGGGAGGCACGCGAGTGGGTCACCGACACCCGGGCCACCACGGTCCTGGCCGACGGCGGGTTCGTCAACGCCGGTTCTCTCGCCCGCGACACCACGGTCACCGTCAACGCGCACGTCGACAACGGCCAGGGGCCGCGCATCGACCACATCCTGTTCAGTCCCCGGCTCGCGCCGGCATACGTGCCGGGCAGCTACCGGGTGCTCGGGGGCGACCTCGTGGACGCGGCCGGCGACCACCGCCTGGTGACAGCGCAACTGGACGCCCGTCTCCTCCCCCGCACGGCCTCGACCGGTACCGGACGCGGGAGCAGCGACCCCGGGTTGCACCGGCCGTTCACCGCCGACGACGCCCGGGGAGGGGCCGGCGATCGGGCGTCCGTCCGGTGTGCGACGTGCTCGGTCGAGCAGGCCGCATCGGCCGATGCCGCGGGGGTTGCGGCATGAGTGTTCGACGCCCCTCGGCCCCGGGGCGGCGGGCGCGGTTGCTCGCACCGGCGGCGGTGGGCGCGGGGTCGGCGGCGGGTGCCCGTGTCGCGCCCGGGCACCCACCGGCGCCGTCAGCCTCGCCGCGTCAACCCTTGGACGAAGGCCCTCCAGCCGGGCCGTGCGAGTTTCAGGACGGGGGCGTCCTCGCCTCCCTTGGAATCGCGAACGTCGATGCCGGGCGCCCCGTCGCGCCATTCCACACAGTCCTGCTGGTTGCTGTAGCTGCTTTTGGTCCATTGATTCGGAGCGGGTGCGGGCATCGGTCGTTCCTTCGCGTCGTGGGCGGGCATTCACAGGGAACGGGCACGCGCGTGCATCAGCTCGCGCGAGTCCCGCTCGTTCAGGGCACGTTCGAGGAGTTGCTCGAACGCCGTGTTGTACACCCGCAGCTCGTCGGGCTCCTCGAGGTACACGACGTCGATCAGCGATTCCAGGGTCACCAGTCGGCTGCCGTCGCGCAGTTCGATCATCGAGAACGGGCCGTCCGGTCCCAGGTTGAAACCCGAACCGAACGGCACGACGCGCACGGTGACGTTCGCGCGGTGGGACTGCTCGACGACGTGTTCGAGCTGTCCGCGCATGATCGTCGGGTCGTCGGACGTGCGCAGGGCGGACTCGCCCAGGACCGCCGTGAGCGCGAACCCGTCCTTGTCGAGGACTCGGCTGCGCGCCAGACGGATCCGCACGTGCGCGTCCAGGCGTTCGGGGTTCGCGTGGTGGATGTCGCGTCCGGCCGCCAGAATCCCGCGGATGTAGGGCTCGGTCTGCAACACGGCCGGGAACAGGCCCGGTTCCCATTTCCCGATGCGGGCGGCGTCCTCCTCCAGACCCAGAACGTCCTCGTGGGAAGGGACCAGATGCGAGCGGTAGGTGTGCCACCAGCCCTTGGAGTTGCTCGCCCGGACCACGTCCTCCAGGGTCCGGCGCAGCGGCGAGTCCTCGGGGACGCGGTACAGGTTCAGGAGGGCCCACAACAGGGGTGTCTCGACCTTGCCCTCGCCCGATTCGATGCGGCTGATCCGCGCGTTGCGGTAGCCGAGGGCCGCACCGGCCTCTTCCTGCTTCAGGCCGGCGGCCTCGCGCAGTTCCCTCAGCGCCCGTCCCAGGCGCCTTCTGCGCAGTGCGGGCCCTCTCGCCGGCTTGGCCTCGGTCATGGTCTCGTCCCGTTGGTCGGGGGCACCCGATGTACCCGGTTGCATGATACGCGCACTCTGCGGATCGCATATATGCAAATGAATGCCTTGACGATTCGAATATATGCGGTCCAGAGTGATGGTGCGAGCCGGCGGCAACCATCCGCTCATCCGCGTCGGCACCCACGTAGTTGCGCCTCACCCACCGGGAGAAGGGATTTTCATGACATTCCGAACGTCTTTCACATCCGGAGACGTCATCGAAGCGACCGTGGCAAGCGCGCCCACCACACCCCAACGCATCCTTCGTCTGCGCCTGGACCGGACCCCGTGGCCCGGCGGCGGGAAGGGAACGCTCGTCGTCTCCGACGGACGGTCGGTGACCGCCGTCCTCACGGACACGGCACGCCGCGTCGAGGACGACGGCAGGCCCGTCACCACCACCTGCCGTCGCACGGACGCCGGCTCCCCGGAACACCGATCGGCTCCCGCCGGCGCGCACGGTGACCAGGCGCCCACGGATCGGCCGGGGGAGTGAGCCGTGGTCACCTCACCGTGGCACTTGCGCACGCTCGTGCCGGGCCGCTCCCGGTCGTGCCGTCGCGCCGGAGCGAGCCTCGCCGGAAGGCGTCCGGTCCTGCTCCTGAGAGTCGGCAACGCCCGCTCCCACGTCGGGAGCTCCCGCGACGTCGTGGCGAGGACGCTGGAGACATGCGGTGCGTCCGAAGCCGTGCGCGACTGGGCGAAGCTGGTCGTCAGCGAACTCGTGACCAACGCGATCACCCACGGCCGGTGCGCGGGCGTGGTGGTGCTCGTGCTCACCGGGAGCGGTGAGTTCGTGATCGTGGTCGCCAACGACGGCCACCCGCCGACCCGTTCGCTCGCCGACACCGGTTCCGCCGCAGCCGACGCCGAATACGGTCGCGGACTGCGGATCGTGAACGCCACCAGCAGCCGATTCGGCGCGACCCGCTGCTTTCGTCGCACGATCGTGTGGACCGCCCACACGATCGAACCCCGAAACGCGCGACGCACCCGCCGAACACGCCGCGGCCCCTCGACGTCTCGTGGGCACCGCAGCCCCGACGCGCGGCCGGATCACCACAGGTTTGGGCGGCGACCGGCAGTACAGCCGTGACCTCCCCCGCCCGACCCCTTCGCGTAACCGCCAACCGGCCCCCGCTCTCGAACCGCGAGATTCCCGGAGTCCCCTTCATGACCCAGTACGAGCCCGTCGACAACCCCGAGGTCGTCACCCGAGGCGTGCTCACCCTGCCCCTGACACACGTCGACGACGGCGTCGTCCTGCACTACACGGACGACGCCGACCAGACCGACTACTTCGACGTCATGCGGGAGTTGCACCCGAAGGCCGCTCTCGCCCACCGAGACGTCCTCCCGCCCACCGTCGAGGAGCACACCGCGCGCGTGCAATGGACCGTCCCGGGCGTGATGCGCGGCCCCGACGACCGCGTCACCTGGTGGGAACGCGTCCCGCAGGCACTGGGTCGCCTGGACGCGGACGCCCACATGTCCACCCTCGGCGCCCGCGAGAAGGAAGGCTTGGCGATCCGGAACGAGTTCGCACGGCACCTGAGACTTGCGCCGATCGCGGATCTCAAGGACGCCTGTGACCGGTGGAGCCCCCCACTCACCCTGGCGTTGATCCACGACGCCCGCGGCATCGTCGCCACGGATCGGGGCCTGTGGTTCACCCTGCTCCCGCAGCCCACGATCGTGCCCCTGGGCTACAACCTCGCCGCCTTGCAGGCGACGCGGTCCGCCGGCACGGACGACGTGTGGCACGACGCACTCCGGGCAACCGCGACGACGCAGTATCGCAAGGGTCTCCTCGAGACGCTCACCGACCGGTACGAGACGCGGTGCTGCGCCTGCGGACGCTTCCCCGCCGAGCACGTGCCCACCGACGAAGAGCTGGACAGCTACGTCGACATCGCCGCCGGACCCCACGCGACCCCCACGATCCTGCCCTGACCGCCCACCGCCCCACAAGGCCCGGAGCCCCGCCCATGACCGCATACGAGCCCGGTGACGCCGAAGAAGTCGTCACCCGGGGCGTACACACCCACACCCCCGACGAGGCCGTCGATCAGATCCACGCCTTCGACGACCTGAGCAGCCTGGCACCGACGGTGCACCTGGCCCACCTCGAGGTCCTGCCCGGGAAAACCCCTTCCGGCGAGGTCCGCACGCGATGGACCGTGCCGGGCGCACCCCTTGCGCGAGCCGGAAGCGGGTCCGAACTCCTCTGCGCACACGTGGGGTTGATCGACGCGAGCGTCCACACGGACGCGGTCGGGGCCGACGAGAGCGGAAGCGGCGGGCCGACCGGTCACCCCTCCCTGCAGTGGCCCCCCGAACTGGCGTGGGCGCGCGACCGATGGCGCCCACCGCTGACGCTGTCCCTGGTCGCCGACGCAGACGCCGTCAGGGTCACCGCCCGGGGTCTGTGGGTCATCCGCCTTCCGCCACAAAGGGGCCACGTACCGCTGGGATACAACCTCGCCGTGTACCTGACGACAGCATCCGCGCCGGCACACGAGGTCTCGCAGGCGCTGTCCCTCTACCGGCACGCACTGGTCGAGGGGATTCGCAGCCGGTACCCACAGGCGCGCTATTGCGTATGCGGTCGCACGCCGGAGGAACACGTCCCGACGGACGAACAGGTCAGGCACTACAGCGAGATCCGCAGCGCGAGCGAAGGCGGACCACTCCCCGACCCGCGGGGCCCCGATCCCGACCCGGCCCCCGCCGCACGACCCGCCCACCGCGGCGACCGCCTCCGCGACGTCCACTCGCCCTGACCCGGACGCCGCGGCCTCTCACCCCCCGACCGGCCACCGCACGCCGCAAGCCCCTCGACCTCGGCGGGGAAGCGCAACCCGGCACGCGGTGAGCCCCCACGGGGCGCCCCCAACGACGTGGGCGCCCCAAGGCGGCGCGGGACCCCACCACCACGGTCCCGCGCCGCCCATCCCCCAACGGACATCGATCCACCCCTCGTCTTCGCCCTACCCGGAGCACCCCGGTGACCACCACCATCGGCAACGTCAGGCCGCCCGACGCCGCCACCCCGAGCCGACTCGCGGGAACCTGGCGGGTATCGCCCCGCGCCGACGAACCCTCGTTCGGGTGGTGCCTGCACATGTTCGGCGCCACCCGCACCACCGCAAGCGCCGCCGCCTGCCTGAGCGCGATGTTCCACACCGAACTGGCCCACCAGGGCACGCTGAACCCCACCCGAGCGATCGACGCCGGCAGACACCACATCACAGAGCGGACACCGAGACCTGCCCTCGACGCCCGGCTCCGAGACCTCGTCGGCGCCGTCATCGACCGTGCCCGCACCGACACGCAGAACCAGGTCGCCCTCCTGCTGTGCCGCTACACGCCCCACGTCACATCACACGACGACCATCTCGCCGTCTGGGTCGGCGCTCCGACCGACCTGCCGCCGTTCGAGGACATCGACGCCTACGCGCACGAACTCGTCCACAACACCCCAGCGACGAACCGTTCCCCGCGCGCCGAACCGCACTTCATGTTCGCGGTCGACGAGCTTTCACCCCAGGCGTGCCGCCGGACGTCACCGCCGACCGGAGACGGTCGCGGAGCCTGGCCCCGGCGCATGGGCGCATCCCGACCCACGCACTGAATACCCCCACCGGCCGACCCGCCGAACGCCAATCCGACGACACCCGCACCCGACCCGTTGGACCCACCGACCGGTGGGGACCGCGCCCGCTCCGCCTCGCGGCCCCACCACTGCCCGCTTGCCGCGCCCGCACGACCGATCGCCTCGCCCGACGATCATCGTGACGCCGGCACAGCGAGCGGGCGCGTGCCCCGCGATCCGCAGCGCGGGACACACCCGACCGGCACCGACACGACCGCGTCGGTGCCGGTCACCCCCTGCGACACGACCACCTTCACCCCCACGAACGGAGTCGAACGATGCCCACCACCCACACATCCCCCAACCGCCGGCCGATCGCGAGCCCGCCCACCATCACGGTGACTCCCGCACCGGGCAAACGGATCCGAATCACGGGGCACGCCGACGGCAGCCGGACGCTCGCGGAGAACTTGACCGTCACCAGCACCGAGGAGGCAGCGCTGTTTCGGCTCCTGGCCGAGCGTCAGGCCGACCGGGGCACCCTCGCCTCAAACCTCGCTGCCGCCGCCGACGACCTCGACAACCCACGGCGCGGCTCCTTCGACAGCCAAATCGCCCAAGCGTTCCCGCCCGACGCCGACCCCGAGCGCCGGGACACCCCCGACGTCCCCCGCTGACACCCCACCGTCACCCGTCCGCGATGGCCATACCGAGATGAGCGCGTGTCGTTCTCGCTTATGACGATGGCACTCCCCGCTCGCCTGTGACTGCTTGCTGCGGTGAACCGTCCGATGGCCGGCGCCACGGTGACCCGATTCCACCCCCACCACCCCCGGTACCCCCTCCACGCACGGATCGGAAATGCGGACATGACGCTCACCTTGCCGAAACAACCGGACCCCACCACGCACACCACCGGACCCGCCGGCGGCACCCGCCTACGAGTGGGAGTCCTCACCACCTCGCCACGCCTGCACGTCCATCTGGCCCGACAGTGCAGCGCCGCGGGCCACCCACCCATGGTCCACGCAACACCGCGCGTCTACCCCTCCTCGAACAGTGACGCGGCGCGCCTGGACGCCATCGAACGCCACACCGAAGCAGTCCCACTGGTTGCCGGCCACGCCCGCGAACTCGGCGACCTGCTGGACCCCTTCACGCTGGACGTCGTGGTCGCCTACGGCTACCCAACCCTCCTACCGCCCGACGCGCTCGCCGCTGCCGGTCTCGGCGTGCTCAACCTCCACACCTCCCGCCTTCCGGACCTGCGCGGCGCAGCACCGGTCCCGGCGGCGATCCTGCGCGGCGACCGGCACCTGTGGGGAACCGCGCACCTGATGGACGAGACCTACGACACCGGCCGCGTCATTATCCAAGACCATCTGCTCGAACTGCCGCCCTGGTGCACCTACGACGAGATGAACGAGACGGTCACCGACGCTCTCCTGGCCCTGGCCCCACGAGCGCTGACCCTGCTCGCAACGGGCTTCACCGGAACACCACAGGATGAGGCCCTCGCAACCCGAGCCGTCCTCCCGAACGGCCCCGACCTCGCCAGGATCGACCTCACCCAGACCACCAACCAGGTGGCGGCGCGAATGCGCGCCACGCACTGGATCGGCAGGCAACCCGAGGCGAACGTCAACGGCCGACTCTGTCACCTGGGCCGCCCCCACACCCGGAGCGCCCCGGGCCGGACACCGATCCAGTGCGCCGACGGACGCCTGTGGGTGGACGCGTGCACCCCGATCCCCGACATCACCCACGAACCCACGACCGAATCCGAGAACCGGCTGTGACCGTTCCCGCCCGGGGGCGCCGACGCGGACCGGCACAACCGACCCGCACAGCCGACCCCTCGGCCAGGATCGGGCGACGCAACGAAGTCCCCGCCGCCGCGGATACGCAGCAGTACCACACACCCGAAACCCGGCTCCCGCCCATGATTCCGATCCGCCCTCCTCCGGAGGTCCCCGGCAACCCTCTTTCGGTGATCGGAACACTCCGGCACGCACCTCGCGACCATGGCGTGCCGATGGCCCAACAACGTCCACACCGACGGGCCGAAACGCCAGGTGGGCCACCCCTACCGCGTCACCGACTGAACCGGACTAGACACACCCCGGCCCCGGCAAAGGAACCCAGAAAGTGCGCATCCGCCTTGCTACCGGCCTCATCGCCATCGTGCTTGCCATCGTCACCATCGGCGTCATGTTCCTGACCACACGCGCCGCCCAAACATCTCCGCTCGCGGTCGGCTACACCGCAGCCACCCTCTTCTGGCTCCAAGCCGTCAAGCGGCTCCCCGCCCCGACCACAGCCGATCCGCCATCCGCCCAAGACAGCCACCACGGCCCCACCCGCGAACGCGAAGAATCCACCCCGACCAACCCCGCGACGGAAGAACACTGAAACAGCCGCCCCCTGGCGACCGGCGCCACGCCCGGCACCAACGCCACCGAGATCACACCCAAGCCCCGAACGAGCGGACCGGTCAACACAGTTTGTCGCACCGCCCCGGATACGAACCGCACCCGACACCGCCATCCGCACAGACCCCGACCCACGTACCCGAACAGGCCCATGAGGAACAGGCGACAACTCCCACCCGCCGGCAGCATCGAGGAAACCCGTCTACACCAGGCCGTCCTCGACATGCATGCGCGCCGTGTGTCCTTCCAAGAGATGAAACACGAACTCGACCTGACCTATGCGGAACTGAAGCGCATCAGGAGAGACATTCCCCCGGCCTACGGCGCGACCAACCTCAACCACGCCATGGTCATCGCCGCCGAAACTCTGCCCACCGCCCACAACGAGCCCCCAGACCGCGAGAGACCGACTCTCCTGCCCCGTCACCTCGCCATCCTCCTGGGCTGGGCCCAAGGCCACGACAAGCAACGGATCAAACAAGACCACGGCCTCAACGATCGCACGTACAAGCAGACACGAGGCGAACTCCTCGTCCGCCTGCACGCTGCGGAGGCCACCCAGGCCCTGCTCCACGCCCGCCAGTGGAAACTGCTCGCCATCCCGACAGACACCGCCCACACGAATCGCCTGCCATGAACGTCCCGACGGACGACCCGTCTTCGCCCCGCAGGGCGATCCGCAACACGCAGATCGCGTGGGCGCTCACCGCCGCAGCATCCCGCCTGACGTGGATCACCACCGTCGCCTACCTCCTCACCACCCACACCCCACCCACCCACACCGCCGCCGTCCTGGCCGCCACGACCATTCCGGCGGCTCTCACCGCCACCCCACCCGGCCAACGACTGCTCCAACACCACAGCAGCGCCCGCGACATCCGACGCGCCGACCAACTCTGCGCCGTCCTCGCCCTCACCCTCACCACTGCCATCGCCACGGACACCGAGCCCAGGACAACCTTCCTGCTCCTGATCGGCCTCGCCTGCGTCCACGCCGTCCGCGACCCCGCCGCGGCCGCTCACCTCCCCACCCTCGCCGCGGCCCCCGAACACCCACGTCTGATCGCCCGCTTCGACTCCGCCACCCGCATCGGAACCATCACCGGATACACCCTGGCCACCGCATGCCTACTCGGCGGACCCGCAACCGCCTGCGCACTCGCCGCCCTGTGTCACACCGGGGCCGCCATCCTCCGTCCGCGACTCCACGTCGCCACGCCCACCAGGCCCGCACCGACCACGGCCACGCCCGAACCCCCGACCGACGCCGGTTCCTGGCTGCGTCGAAACCCCCACCCGAGAAACCTGCTCACGCTACGCGCGGTGGCCGAGATACCCAACACGACCATCATGCTCGCGCTCCCCCTCGTTCTGGCCACCCACACCGGTCCCACCACGTACGCCGCCACCCTGACGGCGCTCACCCTCGGCGCCATCACCGGAACACTCGCCACCACCCACGTGCTGCACCGCCCGCCCCCACACCCCACCGCCTGCCGTGCCCTGGCGATTGCCGGCCTCCTGCACGCCGTCCGCGCAACAGCTGGCGAACCGCCGGCCGCCGTCGCCCTCGCCTTCCTCGTCGGAACCCTCACCCCTCACACCGACATTGCCGCCCGCACCGCATACGCCGCCGCGCCCGCTG
Source organism: Embleya sp. NPDC025285 (assembly GCF_055558835.1). NCBI lineage: Bacteria > Bacillati > Actinomycetota > Actinomycetes > Kitasatosporales > Streptomycetaceae > Embleya > Embleya sp. NPDC025285. The sequence continues at coordinate 1,183 of NZ_JBVHLU010000071.1, read as the reverse complement.
CCGTGCGCCTGGGCCTGGCCGGCCTGGACCAAGCCGCCACGGCCGGTGCCCGCCTCCTCGTCCTGCCCGCCGCGGCGCTCCTGGTTCCCCTTGCGCCGCGCGCCGCATTCGCTGCGGCCGGACTCACCCTCAGCTGCGCCGCGACCGTCGCCTTGTACGCAGCCTCCCGCACAGGCACTCCCACGACGACGGCACGCAAGCGCCACGCACAGACGCGCATCACAGACGACGCCCACACCGCGCCACAACCGACGTCGCCCCCACCGGACACCGTCGACAGGAAGGCGCTTCCCAGCGAGGAGCGCACATGAGCCCGGAAAGCATCCTGACCGCGATTCGCACCGCCACCGAAGGCCTTGACGACTGGGCCGCCCTGAACCTGGACGACCATGCATGCGGCCTCCATATCGCGGTCATGACCGGACCTTTCCTCAAGCACATTCTCACCGGACGCAAAACCATCGAGTCCCGCTTCGGTCAACGACGGATCGCCCCCTACCGTGCAGTCGCGCCGGGCGACGTCGTACTGCTCAAACAGGGCCCGATACGCGCATCGTTCCGCGTAACGAGCGCACAGTCCCTGGAACTCGACGACGCAGCCCGCGCGCGCGACTGAACAACGACCACAGCGCAGCCATCTGCGCCGACCAGGACTTTTGGGAAGCCCGCAAGGACAAGGAGTACGCCACCTTGATCGGCATCTCCGACGTCCGCCCCCTGACGCCCGTCGGCATCCCCAAGAGAGATCGCCGCGGCTGGGTCGTCCTACGCCGGGGCACCCCGCACCACTCACCGCAGACCCGGCACCACACCCGCTAGACACCCACAAACCACCGACCCCCGGATCGCGCACGCGGGTACACCAGGCGCGCCGACCCAGCAATTCAACGTCTCGAGCGCCGACAACACCACGCCGGCGCAACCCCCACCACGCAGAAAAGGAGCACCATCCGTGCCCAAGTACGAACCCCGCAAAAGCAGTCACAGCGCGACGAGCAACTGCGTCGAAGCGCAAATCCAGGACTCCGGCGACGTCGCGGTCCGCGACTCGAAGCAATCATCCGACAAGCCGCGGGTTGAGTACAGCAACACGAGCTGGAGGGCGTTCGTCGGCGCATGGCCGAGAGAGCCCCTGAGCTGAGCCAGCACCACGTTGCGGGCGGGAGGGTCAGGGCCCTCCCGC